>CALMJT010000001.1 GCA_937864365.1 uncultured Alteromonadales bacterium
TTCAATCACTTACCGTTCTTGAAATTGGCGACACATCCTTGTGTCGCTAGAAACTATAGGTCAAACAGAGTTTCCTTTATGGCAAATAAACCTTCGGCTATCCATCGCCGACTATTCTTACAAAACGGCCTTTGTTTTTATTGCAACAAACCCTTAAAAATTGAAGATGCCTCGCAAGATCACGTAATTCCAAAATCAAAAGGTGGTGAAGATGGCGATGGCAATATCGTCGTCTGCTGCCGAACCATTAATCAATACTTTGGCGATAAATCGCCAAAAGAAAAGTTGGCGCTAATAATCAGAAATCGAAACAATTTTAAGTGCCCGCGAGAATTCTAAGCGAACAAACCCTGGAATTTGGAGAAAACATGCCCTCCATAAAACATGAAGCCATCCATAGAACATGAACCCACTCAGGTGGTTGAGCGAATTGTCAAAACTCCAGCTCCGTTGGGTTATTAAACAATCGCTGAGATGATCCCAAAACACGCCTCTTCTGTTAAAATGGACGATTTGGATAAGCAGACCTCGGCCAGACATGACAACAGAATTCGTTTTCCCCGATCAGTATGAGTCATTACTCAAGAACAAAATTCAAACAACTCAGCAGTTGTTTACCGATTTTGACATGCCCGAGCCGCAGGTATTTGAGTCTGAAAAAAGCCATTACCGCATGCGTTGTGAGTTCAAAATTTGGCACGAAAGCGACCACAGTTATTACGCCATGCACAAGCCCGGCGAAAAGAATTCTGCATTCTCGATAGACAGCTTTCCGGTTGCGAGCGCATTGATCAACAAAGCCATGCCGCTTTTATTAGCGGAAATTAATACTAACGATATGCTGCGCAAAAGGCTCTTTCAGGTAGAGTTTTTATCAACGCAAATCGATGAATTGTTGATTACCTTAATTTACCACAAGCGTTTAGAGAGCGACTGGCAACAAGAGGCACTTGCTCTGCGCGAACGTTTGCGTGAACTTGTCACCGAAAAACTGGATTTTATTGGCCGCAGCCGTGGCCAAAAATTAAATTTAGATCGCGATTTTGTTTACGAACAATTAACGGTCAACGATAAATCCTATCGCTATCAACAACTAGAAGGTGGCTTTACACAACCCAACGCCAAAATTTGCGAAAAAATGCTGGAATGGGCGGTAAACACCAGTGGGAATTTTGCGGGTAATAGCGATTTATTAGAGCTTTATTGCGGTAACGGTAATTTCACCCTGCCCTTGGCGCAAAACTTTAACAAGGTTTTGGCTACCGAAATTGCCAAAACTTCCGTTGCGGCAGCCCATCACAATATTGAGATCAATAAAGTTAACAACATTACCATTGCCAGATTATCAGCGGAAGAATTAGTGCAAGCGTTATCGGGCGAGAGAGAATTTAGACGTTTAAGAGAAATTGATTTAAACGAGTATAATTTTGGCTGTATTTTTGTTGATCCACCGCGTGCAGGATTGGACTCAGCCACCGAACAATTTTGCAGTCAGTTCGATCATATTTTGTATATTTCTTGTAACCCAGAAACACTGAGCGAAAATTTAAAATCACTCACGCAAACACATACCATCGAAAAGTTTGCGCTGTTCGATCAATTCCCTTACACCGATCATATTGAATCGGGCGTTTATTTAAAACGTAAAGAAACTTCTAATTAATCAGAATGAACAAAAAAACCTCTGATTAACCTAGAGTTTCTCGCGACACAAGGATGTGTCGCCAATTTCAAGAACGGTAAGTGATTGAAATTGTGAAGAAATTGGAAATCGCATTGTCAATTTCTGTCCTCTGATTAAATCATGGATGAGTTAATCAGAGGTTCCTAGAAGTTTTTACCCATAATTTTTTCGGCGGCGTCACGCACAAAATCACCAAATTCTTTTTCGTGGGCCAAACGTTGTTTTTCGTATTCACGCTTTTTGGTTTTTTCGAGCTCTTTCCATTCTTCTAAAATGGGAATGTGTTCGGTTTTTTCTGCCAATAAAAAGAAGGCTTTAAACTCGGTTTTATCTTCTTCCGAAACACCCAGACCATTCATCATGGCTCGAATTCTAAGAGCAGCCTCTGTTAGGGTTAGTTGATCGGCGAGCAAACCTTGAGCAATGCGCTGAATAGAGTTGTTCATGCGTTTACGTTGATCTTCGTAGGTTTTTTGCTGTTCGGCCTCAACCTGAGCGAGGTATTCTTTTTGTTTCTTTAGTTGCCACAAGTAATAACCGGCAACACCCGCCAAAACCGCGATAATGACAATGCCCAAAATCAGCAAATACAACATAAACAACTAACCTTATTACTCAAATATTCAACGAAAAACCAAAAGCCGCTGTGCTTGGCGAGATTTTCGTCACAGTGAATAGACCCACAAAGCATAACACAGCGCATGGATGAATAGCTCAGTTGCAAGGCTTTTGTTAAGATTCCCAAGCGTTGTAACAGCGTGAAAAACTGGTGCTTTAAGCATCGAATTGGTCAACGCACAATCTTCAGCATCTGACAGGATTATCCCATGAGTGGCGAGCTCCACAGCAATGATGAAATTTCCGACAAGGTCAAAGTACTTTGTGGCCACGGTTACGAATATTTCGACCAAGGCGATTTCGACAATGCATTACGTCTGTTCTATCAGGCGTGGATCACTCTGCCGAGCCCACAAACCGATCGCGTCGAATCCGGTTGGGTGCTAACGGCAATTGGTGATGCCTACTTTAAATCCGGCAAGCATGAACAAGCCATCAATGCTCTAGAATCGGCATTGCATTGCCGCGGCATCGATGACAATCCGTTTATCTACCTGCGCTTAGGCCAATCATTATTGGATACCGAGCAGTTAAGCAAAGCCCGTAAGCTGCTACTTAAAGCCTATCAACACGGTGGTGCCAAACTGTTTGAGAAGGAACCGAAGAAATACCTTGCATCAATTCGGGATTTGATCGGTTAGCCGAGTAACGAACGTTTATGGAAACTCCGTTTGAATCTGAAACCTCTTGCAAGACGCTATCACCGGATGGAAAGGCTCCAGCACTGGTGCGCTCGCCCACAGTGTTGGTGTTTGACTCCGGCGTAGGTGGCTTAAGCATCGCACAGGCTTTGGTGGAGCATTTACCCTACGTTGATATTGTCTACGCCGCGGACAATCAAGAATTCCCGTACGGAACCAAAACCGAAAGCGAATTAGTACAGCGTGTTGACTACATTTTACATGCCTTCCAAAAAGCCTGTTCGGCTGATCTCATTGTGGTTGCTTGTAATACCGCCAGCACTATCGCGCTGCCAAGTGTGCGTCAACGTTTTCATCAACCCATTGTTGGTGTTGTTCCCGCCATCAAACCGGCAGCGAGCTTAAGTCACAGTAAAACCATTGGCCTTTTAGCGACACCGGGCACCATCAGCCGCGACTATACCGACGCATTGATTCAAGAATTCGCTCGCGACTGTGTGGTAATCAAGTGTGGCAGTCGAGGTTTGGTGGAGTTCGCCGAGCAGAAAATACAGGGGCTTTTGGCACCGACCAATGACGACGGCTCAACAACGGTGAGCAAACTGCCAAAACATCTTATCGACGAGTTACAACCCTTAATTACGGCGCAAAACCAAGGCATGGATACCGTAGTTCTGGCGTGTACGCACTTCCCACTGGTGAAAGCCGAACTGCAAATATTAATGCCCGAGGTTAAACACTGGGTAGATTCATCCAAGGCTATTGCCAGACGCGTTGAGTATTTACTGCACCACGAATTTAATGTGCAGGCACCGACAGAATTGCCAACCAAACCCAATTATCGAAGCCTATTTAGCGCCCAACCGCAGAATTTACCCAGCTTATTGAATTACCTTAGCGACTGGTTTGGCGAGAGCTGGTCTGTTGTTGATCAATAACCGTCTCGATGATACCGCGGTTAACAAAACACCTAAAACTCATTGATGAGTTTCTATTATTCAGAGATTTTAGCGGAATATTTCACTCATTTTTAACCTGCGACGGAATCCATTTTGGCGAATCTTTTTAAGATACAACCTTATTTAAAAGCAATTGCAAACGCAGAAGTATTTATTACCGTAAACGCTCGTATCAGCGAAGCCATGCGCCAAGCCTATGCCGACGAACTTCGCCAAAACGGCCAAAAAGTTGCCACCAGCGCGACCATTTTTAGCTTGCCGCAGTGGATCAATCGCACTCATTCACAACTGCAAATGCTGGACGACAATTTCTCCACAAAGATTGTGATCTCAGAACTGCAACGCGAATTATTGTGGCGAAAAATTATCGCTAAACACATTGATACCATGCCAATGGCAAAGCCAGAACACTTAAGTTCTCAGGCAGATTCTGCCTACCGCAGTCTTAAATTGTGGGAAATTGACGACGAAAAATTACCGGAATTTAATCGCAACGTTCAACAGTTTCCATTTTGGACTTGGTTTAACGAGTTTGAAAAAACTCTGGAAGAAAACCATTGGTTAAGCGCCGAAAACCTGCAAGAGCATATTCGTCGCGCGTTTAAAGACGGTGTAATTAAATCATCGGCAAAAATACATTTAATTGGGTTTGATGATATCGCGCCCTTAACGCTCGGCATGTTGCACTCAGCCTGTGACGAGCTTATTGATCACCAACCCACGCACAATACGGCTGCGACAATTAATCGCCACGAATTTAACAGCCGCGAAGACGAAATTATTGCTGCTGCGCTTTGGGCAAAAACTCTTCTAGAAAATAATCTTGATTCTAAAATTGGCATAATTTCGCCAAAGCTTGGCCAAACCAAAACTCAGGTAGAACGCATTTTTACCGAGGTATTTGAAAGCCACGCGTTTAACATTACCGAAGCCCGCTACGCCCTACCCTTCAACTTTTCAGCAGGAACACCGCTAGGCTCTACACCGGTAATTTACGACGCCCTGCGATTGTTGCGTTTGAATATCGGCAAGCAACCCGCCGCTGACATGTTAAATCTTTTAAATTCACCTTTTTGGCAAATGGCCAAATTTCCGAGGCTCGCTTTAACAACGCAAGAAAAAATTCACAAAGCCTGCGTAACGGAATTATCGGCCAACGATGTACGTTATTATTTTTCAGACGATACACACGTAATTACGCAATTATTAATCGATGCCGATCAACTATTTAGACGCGCCGACAACAAACTTACCGCCAAACGTTGGGTTGAGTTTATTGTTGAACAACTGAGCTTATTAGGCTGGCCGGGTGAACGACGTTTAGATTCCATTGAATATCAACAGGTCGATCAATTTCAGGAAGTTCTGCAATCGTGTCGTCAGTGGGATTTACTCGAAGAAACCTTTACCTTCTCGCAATTTTTAACGCAATTATCGCAGTTGTTGTTAACCACTCCCTTCCAAGCCCAAGGCCGAGATACACCCATTCAAATTTTAGGTGCCCTAGAAGCCGCCGGGCTTAATTTTGATTATTGCTGGGTATTATCACTGGATGACCAAACCTGGCCCGCAGCGCCCAACCCCAATCCGCTGCTACCGATGGATCTACAACGGCAGTATCAATTGCCGAACGCTACCGCTGAACGGGAACACGCATACGCAAAATCATTAACCCATCGGTATTTAACCTGTGCCAACTCGGTTGTCATCAGCTCTGCCCAGTGGGATGGTGACTGCGAATTAAATCCGAGCGGATTAATTGTAGAAACCACCGCCTCGGAATTCTCATTACCTACTCACAATGAAAACCCAGAACAATCAGCAGAAATGCAATCGTTGGATTTATTTGCCGATCACTCAGAAAACAGCCAAGAAAAAACACTTATAACGCCGTTTAAATCGGCGATGACGCAATTATTTGATCAGCGTTCTTTTCAATGGATTAATTGCGAAGACCCTCAACCCTTGGATATTTCTGAACCCCATCGCGCCAGTACATCACTGCTGCAATGGCAAGCCATTCAACCGTTTAATGCTTTTGCAAGATTTCGTTTAGGTCTTAATCCTATTAACGATGCCGAAACACATTTAAGCCCTGCGGTGCGCGGGCAAATTACTCACGATGCCTTGGCCTTAATTTGGGAAACGCTCGAAAATAAAGAAACCCTAGCAACTTATCATGATGACAAGCTCATTGCCTTAATTTCGCAAAACGTTGAAAAAGCCATAGATCAGCAAAAAAATCACCTTGGATTTTTAAGCACCGAATTCCGTAAATTAGAAAAACAACGCCAAAACCAATTAATTTATCACTGGCTGCAACTGGAATTATCGCGACCGGACTTTTCGGTGATTGGTTGTGAGGTAAAAGTAAAAACGGTTTTCCATCATCTTGAGTTTAATTTACGAATCGACCGCATCGATACCATCGGCGAGAAGATTTTATTAATCGACTACAAATCGGGAAGCTTGCCGAGTACCAACACTTGGTTGCAACCGCGTCCCAGCCAACCACAAATGCCGTTGTATTTTTTATTGCATCAACCTCAAGCTTCTGCCATTGCGTTTGCGGCAGTGAATGCAAAAAATCTTGAATTTAAAGGTATTGCCGCCGAAGGCATTCACATTCAAGGTGTGCAAATTGCCGACGGTGATAAAACGCCCGATATAGAAGCCTTAACCAGCCTGTGGCAAACGGAGTTGGGATTACTGTGTGACGAATTTACCGCCGGAATTTATCACAATCATTTTTACGAGAATAAACTCAGCCAATACCAAGACGATTATTTGAGTTTTAATCGTTGCGGCGAAAAAGAATCGCTGCTCGGTTTATGGCAGACAAGCCCAAGCTGGGTATCTAAGGAAGAAAATCCATGAGCGTTGTAAAAACTCCTGAAGATGCACAGGTACGTAATGCCTGCTTGGATATCAGCCAATCGTTTGTGGTTACCGCGCCCGCAGGCTCCGGTAAAACTAGCCTGCTCACGCAACGTGCACTTGCCCTACTGGCGGTGGCCAAAACACCCGAAGAAGTTTTGTGTATTACCTTTACCCGTAAAGCCGCCGCCGAAATGCGCGCCCGAATTTTAGGTGCCCTGCACGAATGCCATCAACTTAACGACGATACACCCAGTTACCAAGCGCAAACTTGGCGGTTAGCGCAAGCCGTTATTGAGCAAGATAAAAAACACCATTGGCAATTACTTGAAAACCCCGGTCGCTTAAAAATCACCACCATTGATGGATTTTGCCGATCCATCACCCAGCAATTGCCTTTAGAAGCTCGATTGGGTGCAGAATTAAATACCGTTGAATATCCCGAGACCGTGTATCGCGAGGCGGCTCAAGAAGCGTTATTGTGGCTTGAGCGCAGCAATTCGCCATACCAACAACCCTTATCGGAATTAATTAACAGTCTTGATGGCGACACCTTAAAGCTTGAAAACCTACTCTGCCAATTATTGAGTAAACGTGATCAATGGCTGAATTTATTGCTGCACGCACGTAATCAACGTGAAGCCTTAGAAGACAATACTCGCACCTTAATACGTGATCAGCTGGCCATAACCCAAGAAAAACTCTGGCAACACGCTAGCGATTTAGCCGTGATTGCCGATTTTTGCGGCAGCCAATTAATTGCCAGTAACAGCGATTCTGTAATTACCGAACTCGCCGGTTGCGTTGATCTACCTGAAGCAGACGAAGATCATCTACTGCAATGGCGAGCCATCATAGAACTGTTGCTAACGAAACAAGGTGAATGGCGAAAACGTTTTGATAAAAACATGGGCTTACCCGCGGGCAAGGATCCGATCAATGTTGAGCGCAAAGCCGGATTAAAAGCCATCATTGACGAACTGCAACAAATACCGGAATTAACCGAACTGTTACAGCGCGTTCGCAACTTACCGAGTGCCGAATTCAGCCAACGACAGTGGCAATTTTTGGATAACCTAACGCAGGTTTTACCCTTGGTCGTGGGTCATTTAAAAATTTTGTTTGGCCAACAAGGTGCCGTGGATTTTGTTGAAGTAGCTCAAGCGTCTCTCGATGCATTAAGCCCAGACAGCGATGGCACTTATAGTGATACTCTGCTTAAACTCGATTATCGCCTGCAACACATTTTGGTGGACGAGTTTCAAGATACCTCGCACGTGCAATGGCAATTATTAAAGCAACTGACTAACGAGTGGCAAAACGGCGACGGTAAAACCTTATTTTTTGTCGGCGACGGTATGCAGTCGTGTTATGGATTTCGCGGCGCCGATGTAAGCTTATTTTTGGAAGCACGCAGACACGGTCTCGCTCATCTGCCACTGTCAGCCCAAGCGCTAACCACCAACTTTCGCAGCAGCGCCGAAATCGTCGGTTGGGTAAATGAAACCTTTACGCGCGCGTTTCCAGCACAAGACGACATCAGCCGAGGCGCGGTAAGTTACAACCAAGCAACCGCGTTTTATGAACCCACGTTAGACTCCGTCGCGCCGGTTTATCAAGCCGTGCACTGCTACGCCCACGCCATTGATTCGGAAGAAACCAACAATCAGTTACCGCAAGCGAAAACCGTGGTTGATTTGGTCAGCCAACTGAAAAAAGAAAAACCCGAAGACAGCATCGCAATCTTGGTACGCAGCCGCTCGCACTTGGCGGAAATTCAGCGTCACCTGTTAAAGGCGGGATTTAAAGGCCAAGCCACCGAAATTGAAGCGTTAAAACAACGTATGGTGGTGACCGATCTAATCAGTCTCACTCGCGCACTCTTGATACCCGCCGACAATTTAGCGTGGTTTTCATTATTAAGAGCACCTTGGTGCGCATTGTCACCACAAGACCTGCTGAGTATTCGCGCCAGTATAGAAGAGCACGCGTTGACCTCAGTACTCAGCTTATTGCTCGATGAACAGCGAACAGAATCCATTGCGCTCGAAGTGTCTGCCAAAGCAAAGCTAAACCTCATCGCAAAGGTGATTCGCAATCGTTGGCAGTTGCGCCGACGCAGCACTTTAAGACATTGGGTAGAATCGACTTGGATCGCGCTTGGTGGCGGAGAAAACTGCATTGAAGCCAGCGACCTAGATAACGCCGAGACCTATTGGCAGCTGCTGGAAAAATTTGATCAAGGCGGATTAATCAGCGATTGGCAAGGCTTTGAGCTGGGTATTGAACATCTCTACGCCAATACTGCGAAAGACGCCGATCCTAACTTACAAATCATGACGATTCATAAATCTAAGGGTTTGGAGTTTGATCACGTGATCATTCCGTCGCTGGACAAAACGCCAAAATCCGACGACAAGGAGTTACTGCTGTGGAGCAACTCCGTCAGTATCGATGGTGATGAGCTGTTATTGATGGCGCCACTACCCGAGGTTGGCCTAAGCGGTTTTGATTCGCCAACCGACGAAAGTAACGACAGCGGCGCTAACACGCTGTACGACTATTTACGATCAGAGGCCAAAGCCAAGAATTATTTTGAGTCGGTGCGTTTGCTGTACGTGGGTTGTACTCGGGCAATAAAAAGCTTACATCTATTAGCCAATATTAAACTCACCGAAGCCGGTGAAATGAAATCTCCCGGCGCAAGCAGTGTATTGGCGGCCATTTGGCCGGTGTTCTCCAAACAATGTCAGCTCATTGCTCCAAGTCTGGTTGAATCGTCAAATCAACCTACCGAGCAGGTTCAAGACAGCATTCAGTGGCATAAGATTTTACGCTCCACAAGAACCGAACCCTTCTTGTTTGCCAAAAACAATCTGCTCAAGGCTTCTCGTGGTCATGAATATTCTGACGAAATCAACCTGCCGGAACCGCTCAATTTTGATATCACCGCGCAACAGGCATTCGGTACGGTAACGCACAAAATGCTGGAGATGTTCGCCAACACGGGAATTACACATTGGTCTATCGAAAAACTCGAACAGAAACGCGAGTTTATTAAACGCGAATTCATGCAAGCAGCCATTTACGGCATTGAAGCGAACCTACTCACCGCGCGCGTTGTTGCACTGTGTGAAAAGGTCTTAAACTCAAAAATTGGCGTGTGGATTTTGAGCGACCACAAAGACGCCGCCAGTGAGTTTTCTTTAATGGATTGCGACAGTAATCGCAACTACGTTATCGATCGCACATTTATTGACGAGCACGACGAACATGGCGAAGTTCGCTGGATTATTGATTACAAAACAGCCTCTGTCGCATCCGATGCTAACATTGAAGAATTCATTGCTTATGAAGTGAATTTGTACGCCGAACAACTCAATCAATATAAACGATTGTTTAGCGCTATCGACTCAACACCGGTTAAGGTTGCACTTTATTTCCCAAGCCTAGATTTACTGCAAGAAATCTCCGAATAAGTGAAAGAATAATGCGATAAATTAAGTCTCTGGGGTTAAATTTTGTCGCCTGAATAGATTACAATCGAGACATGCTTTGAAAGATGAATATTTAAACAAGATCGTACGGTAACACTTGGAAGTGAGTACACCTTGATATCGTTAAAATAAACACCACTAACTCAAAGCAGATGCTATACCGATTTCACTGAATTACAGACAGGCGCGATTATGAGCCAAGAACAAGAAATAAACGATTTGAATGTGGTTTCCCAAGAAGTGCTAATTACCCCGCAGGAAATCAAAGCTAAGCTCCCATTAACCGACAAAGCAGCCGCAACTGTTGCTGCCGGACGTTTAGCCGTAAGAAACATACTTGACCGTAAAGACCCACGCATCATGATCGTTGTGGGCCCTTGCTCTATTCACGACGTTGACGCCGCAATGGATTATGCCCGTCGTTTAAAAGACTTGGCAGAGCAAGTGAAAGACACTCTGCTAATTGTCATGCGTGTGTATTTTGAAAAGCCACGTACCACCGTTGGCTGGAAAGGTTTAATTAACGACCCGTATCTGAACGATTCTTTTAAAATTGATGAAGGTTTGCACATTGGTCGCAAGCTTTTATTGGATATCGCCGAGCTTGGCCTACCAACCGCGACCGAAGCCCTTGATCCCATCTCGCCACAGTACATGCAAGATTTGATCAGCTGGTCGGCCATTGGTGCGCGTACGACCGAATCGCAAACTCACCGCGAAATGGCCAGTGGCCTTTCTTCGGCAGTGGGCTTTAAAAACGGTACCGACGGCAGCCTGACTGTTGCTATCAACGCACTGCAATCTACCGCTAATCCCCACAGATTTTTGGGCATCGACAACGAAGGTAAGGTTGCCGTTATTCATACTCGTGGTAATGCCTATGGGCATGTTGTGTTGCGCGGCGGAAACGATAAGCCTAACTATGACTCGGTAAGCGTAAACATTTGTGAAAATGAACTGGAAGCCGCAGGTATTCAACCGAACATCATGATCGATTGTAGCCATGCTAACTCCAACAAAAACCACGAATTACAGCCGCTGGTTATTGAAAACGCGACCAATCAAATTGTTGAAGGCAACAAATCAATCATTGGTTTGATGATCGAAAGTAACATTGGCCCCGGCAGCCAAAAAATTCCTGAAGACTTATCGCAATTAACCTACGGCGTTTCTGTAACCGACAAGTGTATCGATTGGGATACCACTGTTACCTGCTTGACCGATATGGATAAGGCGCTAAAAGATATTTTGCCAACACGAAACAATTGATCATCAAGACGACATAATTGATTAGACATAATTGATTAATAGTGGCGGTGAGGCTTGCTAAGTCGTCAAAAACTCTTTTACTTCCTGCTAAAAAGCACGTGTTACACGTGCTTTTTTTGCATTCCGCTTTCTTAAATCCAAGCACAGCGCTATCGGCTGTATCATCAAAAAGCTCTCGCCCATTCAAAATCTATCCTGTTTTGCGTTACATCCGATATCCAGACATCAAATTGAACGCCTAATATAAGTAGTCAGTCTGTTTAAAATTATTTTGAAGACAAAATTTATCAATCCTTAAATCTATTTTGTATTTTGCTAATTCGCACAAAGAAAAGATTCTTACAGGAAGTTAAAACGTAAAAAATCTTCTACACTTAAAGTTGAATGTATATTACTGCGCCAATTAATTATCCACAGCCCAATTGGAAGCTTTCTATACACTCCGAAACAATATTGAAATAGTTAAAAGATGATATGTATTTTTTAATATAACCTTTTACTATATTTACATCATAAAAAAGCCAAAACGTTTAAACAAAATCTCCATAGGTGTAAATTATTTTGAAAAACCGATCGGTTTTTTAGTTAGACCCTGCAAGTTTTGCAGAGCTTCACATATTCGCTATGGTTATTTTTTTGGCTTATTGATACAGTAATTAAGTAATAAGCAAGACATATTCGAATTTTAGAATGTTAACAACTTGATTTTTTAAATTTAAACCACAAACTTATTCACAAGTTATTCAACTAGGCATTTCTACATCATGATCGACTGGAGCAATCCGCTGTACAACCAAAGCAATCTGTCAGAAGGCTTTCTAAATCCATTAGAACCCGACGGAATTTGCCTTAGATATGCCAGAGAATTGGGTCGTGATTATGTTTTTATCGTTAGCGCGCAACAGATCGACAAGACCAAAGCACTCAGAGAACTGGTTGTTTTTTTAAGCGACGATATTTTGCTTGAAGACTCCAACACCGAAATCATTTCAGTTCATTTCAATCCGCAAGGCAAACGTGTTTATCGTCGTTTTAGCATAGAGTGGACTCCCGCAGGCCCAACGCTCAGCCGCCCCAAATCACGTGCCGGGGCATCGCATATCGAATATTTGGAAGCATTGTTTTTTAGAAGCATCAATGCGGAAGATTTTGGTGACGACGAAGACGAATAGATCGTAAAACTATCGTTAACACCAAAATCATATCAGCCCAAAAAAGCACTCTCACATTTGCACGTATAAATACGCAAAACGTTAGCCCAGTGATTTCTGCCGTGAAGAAAAGCACACAACGATATTGATTATCGCTTGTGTGCTGGAATGCGGGAGCAATTAATAGAAGGCGTTAGTGGTGTCGGTGTGATCGGTCATATCTTTAACACCGGCAAGTTCGGGAATGCTTTCCATTAACGTTTTTTCAACGCCATTTTTCAGTGTTAAATCGACCGCGCTACAACCTTGGCAACCACCGCCAAACTTCAAAATCGCAAAATTCTTAGTATCTATTTCCACCAACGAAACATTACCGTTATGTGCCGCAAGACCCGGATTAATTTCGTTATACAAAACGTAATTGACCTTGTCTTCTAATGGACTGTCGTCGGAGATCTTCGGCATTTTTGAATTGGGTGCGCGAATCGTGAGCTGTCCACCCATTCTATCGGCAGAGTAATCAACCTTGGCGTCTTCTAAAAATGGCAAGCTGCGATTTTCAAAGTAAGCTTTGAATTTGCCATAATCAACGATTTCATCGTCTTCTTTTTCTTCGCCTGGACGACAGTAGGCAATACAGGTCTCGGCTTGCGGCGTTCCTGGCGTGGAGACAAACATGCGAATACCAATATCGTCCACATTTTGTTTTTCCAGAAGTTCTGCCAAATAATTCTGAGCAGATTCAGTAATTTCAACCATAGCCATAAAATTTTCGACCTTTAAATGTGTATTTGAGGGCTCACGGATTTTTATACCTGAGCAACATACTAGGAATTGTGCCAAAACCTGAGCAAATCCACCAGCTCAAAGTTTTATCAGCTAAAACAGTTGCTTAAATAAAAAGCATCTTCGACGATCGTTATTTGCAGGAAAAACTCTCAATATAGCGCTATGTTGGTAATTTCAATCCTAGATCAGCCCCGCATTATTATACGGTCTGCACAGACGCAAAGCGTGAGAACTTGCCTCAGTCTCGATCTCTGATAAACTGCCGGCCAAAACTATATCAAAATATTTTGATATAGAATTTATTCAAGAGGAACAGATACATCCATGTCTAATCAAAACGCGCGCTCAAAACTGTTCAAAGACGCCCTAGAAAACCGCATTCTAATATTGGATGGTGCCATGGGTACCATGATTCAAGGCTACAAACTAAAAGAAGCGGACTATCGCGGTGAACGTTTTGCCGATTACCACATGGATATCGCCGGTAACAACGATCTCTTATCGTTAACCCAACCTCAAATCATTAAAGAGATTCACGCCCAGTATCTACAGGCGGGATCAGACATTATCGAGACCAATACCTTTAACGGAACACGCCTTTCCATGGCCGACTATGACATGGAAGACTTGGTTACCGAGATTAACTACGAATCTGCACGCTTAGCCCGTGAGGCCGCCGACGAAGCCACTCAAGAAACACCGGACAAACCACGATTTGTCGCCGGAGTTTTAGGTCCAACCTCACGCACCTGCTCAATCAGCCCCGATGTTAATGATCCGGGTGCGCGTAACGTAACCTTTGACGAACTGGTTGAAAACTATCTTGAGTCTCTAGATGCGCTTGTCAAAGGCGGTATCGACATCATTTTAGTTGAGACTATTTTTGACACACTCAATGCTAAGGCTGCGGTTTTCGCCATCAATCGGTATTTTGACCAACATAACATCGAATTACCGGTAATGATTTCCGGCACCATCACCGACGCCTCAGGCAGAACCCTATCGGGACAAACCACCGAAGCCTTCTACAACTCACTGAAGCATGCTAAACCCATTAGCATGGGCCTTAACTGCGCACTAGGTGCAGACATGCTTCGTCAGTACGTTGCCGAACTGTCGCGGGTTGCCACCTGCTTTGTTTCTGCCCACCCCAACGCGGGATTGCCTAACGAATTCGGCGAATACGATCAAACACCAGAAGAAATGGCAGAAATCGTTGGCGAATTTGCGTCCAGCGGTTTAGTCAATATTCTTGGCGGCTGTTGTGGTTCTACACCACAACACATTCGTGCCATTGCCGAAGCTGTCAGTAAATTTCCACCAAGAGCCATTCCAGACCGCGAGCCCGCCTGTCTGCTTTCGGGACTTGAGCCGTTCAACATCACCAAAGATTCGTTGTTTGTTAACGTGGGTGAACGCTGCAACGTAACCGGCTCGGCAAAATTCAAAAAACTCATCGTTAACGACGACTACTCAACGGCTTTAGAAGTAGCGCTTGAGCAAGTTGAAAACGGCGCACAGGTCGTTGACGTTAACATGGATGAAGGCATGCTCGATGCTAAATCGGCAATGACCACATTCTTAAATCTCATCGCCAGCGAGCCAGACATTTCAAAAGCGCCGATTATGATCGACTCATCGAAATGGGATGTGATCGAAGCGGGATTGAAGTGTGTGCAAGGCAAGGCCATTGTTAACTCCATCAGCCTAAAAGAAGGCGAAGAAGAATTTATTGAGAAAGCCAAACTCTGCCGCGCCTATGGTGCCGCCGTTATCGTCATGGCTTTCGACGAGACCGGACAGGCCGATACCTATCAACGCAAAATCGAAATCTGCGAGCGCTCGTATCGAGTTCTGGTCGATAAGGTCGGTTTTGATCCCGGCGATATTATTTTCGACCCTAATATTTTTGCTGTGGCAACCGGCATTGACGAACACAACAATTACGCGGTTGATTTCATTGAGGCCACCGCTTGGATTCGCAAAAACCTTCCCTACGCCGGTGTATCCGGCGGCGTAAGTAACGTCTCCTTCTCTTTCCGTGGCAACAACCCGGTTCGCGAAGCTATTCACTCGGTCTTTTTGTACCACGCTATTAAGGCCGGCATGAACATGGGTATCGTCAATGCAGGACAGCTTGCGGTGTACGACGATCTCCCTAAAGAATTACGAGATTGTGTTGAAGATGTGGTTCTCAACAGAAGTCCCAACGCTACCGAAGCCTTGCTCGATATTGCCGAGAAATACAGAGGTGACGGCGCCAAAGCCATTAAAAAAGACGACTCAGAATGGCGTGACCTGCCCGTTGCCGAGCGGTTGAAATATGCCTTGGTTAAAGGTGTAAGCACCTATATTGAGGAAGACACCGAAGCTGCTCGCCAAGAATCGAAACGACCTTTAGATGTTATCGAAGGCCCGTTGATGGATGGTATGAACGTCGTGGGTGATCTGTTCGGTGAAGGTAAAATGTTCCTACCGCAGGTTGTTAAATCCGCACGTGTTATGAAGCAATCGGTCGCTTACTTACAACCATACATTGAAGCCGAAAAAGATGAGGCCAGCAAACCTAACGGTCGGGTACTAATGGCTACGGTAAAAGGCGATGTCCATGACATCGGCAAGAACATCGTTGGTGTTGTTTTGCAGTGTAACAACTTCGAAGTTTTGGACTTGGGCGTAATGGTTCCCGGCGACAAAATCCTAGAAACCGCCCTAAAAGAAAACTGCGATATTATTGGTCTCTCGGGACTAATTACGCCATCGCTGGACGAAATGGTGTCGGTGGCTAAAGAAATGCAACGCCGAGGCATCGATAAACCATTGATGATTGGCGGAGCAACCACGTCAAAAGCGCATACTGCGGTGAAGATAGATCCTCAATTTAATCTCAACCAAGTGGTATACGTTCCAGATGCTTCTCGTGCGGTGGGGGTTGCTTCAACTCTACTTTCAAACGAGTTGAGACCTGAATTTATTGCAAAATTACAAACCGAATACGCAGAGGTTCGAGAACGAACCGCCAATCGAAAACCGCGTCGTGCACGCATTGGTTACCACCAAGCGCTGCAAAATAAGTTGACTCACGAGTGGAACGCCGAAGATATTTTCACGCCGAACCTAATCGGTACGCAGGTGTTTGACAATTATCCTCTCGAAGAGCTAGTTGAGTACATCGATTGGACACCGTTTTTTATCAGCTGGGATTTAGCAGGAAAATATCCGGCAATCTTAGACGATAAAGTCGTCGGTGAAGCAGCGCGAAATTTGTTTAGCGATGCGCAAGCCATGCTCAAGCAATTGATTGAAGAAAAACAATTAACCGCGCGCTGTGTAATTGGTATTTGGCCTGCAAACAGCAACGACGATGATATCGAAATCTACGATCCGGTAGACGGCTCTCCGGTCGCTATTTGCCATCATCTACGCCAGCAATACAACAAATCGGAAGAGGTAACGCTGGCATCGCTGGCAGACTTTATTGCGCCTAAAAGCAGCGCCATTAAAGATTACGTTGGTGGTTTTGCGGTAACCGCGGGCATTGGTGCCGAAGAGTTATCGAAGTCCTTTGAAGAAAAAGGCGATGACTATTCTTCAATTATGGTTAAAGCCCTAGCAGACCGATTGGCAGAAGCCTTTGCTGAGCGCATGCACCAACGTGTACGTCGTGAATTCTGGGGTTATGCAAAAAATGAAAGTCTGGATAATCAAGCGTTAATTAAAGAAAAATACCAAGGTATCCGCCCTGCTCCCGGTTATCCGGCTTGTCCAGATCATTCCGAAAAAGAAACTCTGTTTAAGTTGCTGGATGCTACCAAGGCAACGGGAATGGAATTAACGGAACATTTCGCCATGACACCGGCGGCGTCGGTTTCGGGTTGGTATTTTGCGCATCCAAAATCAAAATACTTTTCGGTGGGTAAAATCGGCAAAGATCAGGTTGAAAGTATTGCTAGCCGTAAAAATAAATCCGTCGAATACGTCGAAAAATGGCTACAATCAAATTTAGACTACGATAACTAAACGCCCTTTTTCTAAGGGCATTCGGTTAGAGGATGCCCTTATGAATCAAAAACAAGATCTCTCCAGCCCAAAAACCTCTTGGCTACAGTTAGTTTGGAGTGTTATTTGCGCAGCATTTGGTGTTCAGAATAATAAAAACCGCGAGCGCGATTTTGCCGATAAAAACAATCTTAAGTGGTTTATTGTCGCAGGTATTTTATTCACGATTACGTTCATTTTGACCATTTACGCGTTGGTTGTCTTTGCATTAAAACTGGCAACCTAAGCACGGCAGAAACCTAATTGTCTGCTTATTTGGCCAACAAAATCCTATCCAATTATTCCACTTTCAGAAACCTTCTCGCTTATTGCGATTGATTCTCAAATTTATAATCGAAAACCCCTGTTTAGCTCACTCAAACAATGAATTTTGCTCGACATTTTAGCTTTGCAATAATCAACACTCTGAGCAAGTAACAAGATTAGCTGTTTTATTAACTCAATGACTTAATAAAATAAATTAACGCATTGAATTTACAAGGTTGCGAAATCCAAATTGGCTAAGTGATTAACTAAATCCACCATCGGATAAATTTCGCTATTGTCTTACACCGAAATTTAAACAGTAAAAATTTATACATTTTTGTTATAAATTTTTTTTTGGGAATTTTAATCACCGAACATCAATAATTGCGACAAAAGTATTATTGATATTTTAAAAACCACGTAGAGAAAACACAGTAAATGAAGGGGTTTTTCAGAGTAAAAGGAATTTACGAGAGGAAAGAATGAACCACAGCGGGCACGGTTAGCACCCGCACGTATTCCATTTATTGACCGCTAATCCAAAATAGACACGTGGCAACAAAAATCACAACGAGTACGACAGATGCAATTGAATCCGCCAAATTATCGTCTTCATTGTGTACGTGTTGGATCTGAACATCGTCACTAAAATTATTCATTAAAAAACACTCCAATTAATAACTTTAATTTCACGGCTTTTATTTATCGTTTAAAGCCTAATTTTTATTTAGATATTTTTTATTTACTTACAAGATTAATTATTGTTATTAATCGAATCATGTCTAGGAATTAGAATATTTATTTCGATTTTTGAGAAATACGTCTAACACGATGTTACCAAATTACCCGTGTTACCTTATGAACTGCTACCTCGCGAGTTGTGTTACTTTAGTGTATCCTTCGCGACTCTTTTTAAAATTGATTTGAAATAGATTCAATATAAGTAGGCTCTTATCAAAAAGAGTGATTATTGATCAATTTGATTTAGGATAAGCTGATTTAATGTACATTTACGACCAGCATGACAGTCAAATTCTGAATGAACGCGTCAAACAATTTCGCGGCCAAACAGAACGTTATTTAGAAGGTAATTTAAAGGCTGAAGAATTCCTTCCGCTACGATTACAAAACGGGCTTTACATCCAAAGACTTGCACCAATGCTGCGAGTAAATGTGCCTTATGGCATGATCAACAGCGCCCAGCTTCGCAAACTGGCCCACATTGCTCGTCATTACGACAAGGGTTACTGCCATATCAGCACTCGTCAAAATGTGCAATTTAACTGGCCGAACCTTGCCGAAGTGCCCGATATTTTGGCTGAGCTGTCTGAAGTGAACATGCACGCCACCCAATCGAGTGGTAACTGTATTCGTAACACGACCTCAGATCAGTTTGCAGGCATTGCTGGCGACGAAACCGTCGATCCACGTCCTTACTGTGAATTGATCCGCCAATGGTCGAGCTTCCACCCAGAGTTCGCATTCTTACCGCGCAAATTCAAAATTGCCGTAACAGGTGCCGAATCAGATCGCGCTGCCATTCAGGTTCACGATATTGGCCTACGCGTTAAACAAAATGCCGCCGGTGAAACTGGCTTTCAAGTTTATGTGGGTGGCGGTCTTGGTCGTACTCCTGTTGTTGGTCAAGTTATTTGCGAATTCCTACCGGAACAAGATCTACTCACCTATTTAGAAGCTATTCTTCGCGTCTATAACTTGTTGGGTAATCGTGAAAACAAGTACAAAGCTCGTATTAAGATTTTGGTGCGCGCACTCGGAATTGATGTTTTCCGTGAAAAAGTAGAACAACAGTGGGCACAAGTTAAAGATGGCCCTAGTAAGGTTCCTGGCGCAGAAATTGAGCGTTTAAAAAGCTTTTTTACCGCTCCAGCCTATGAAACTCTTAGTGCAGATGCTGGTGTAGCTGAAGTAACAAGTCTTGCCGCAGAAAACAAAGCATTTGCTCGCTGGCTAGAACGCAACACGCACGCTCATAAAATTGCTGGTTATGTTGCTGTTTCTCTGTCATTGAAACCGACAGGTGTAGCACCTGGTGACATAACCGACAGCCAACTGGAAGCTATTGCAGACCTTGCCGATGCCTACAGCTTTGGTGAAGTAAGAACCACGCACGAACAAAATATCGTTTTGGGTGATGTAAAACGCAGTGACCTGCCTGAGCTTTGGCAAAAACTCAAAGACAATGGTTTTGCCACGCCCAATATTGGCACCCTAACCGATATGATCTGCTGCCCGGGCGGTGACTACTGTTCACTGGCAAACGCCAAATCAATTCCTATTGCCGAAGATATTCAACGCACCTTTGACGATCTGGATTATTTGTACGATTTAGGCCCGATTGATCTAAACATCTCTGGTTGTATGAATGCCTGTGGTCACCACCACGTTGGTAACATTGGTATTTTAGGTGTTGATAAAAAAGGCGCTGAGTTCTACCAAATTCAACTCGGCGGTCAAGTCGGTAACTCTACCACTCTAGGTAAAGTATTAGGCCCGGCATTCTCTCAGGCAGAAATACCTGACGTTATTCAAAAGCTTGTTGGTGTTTATGTGAATCAACGCGGTGAAGGTGAAAGCTTCGTCGAGACTTACAACAGAATCGGTATGGAGCCATTTAAGGAGCAAGTTTATGCAAAAGCTGATTAAAGATAACGCCATTACCGAAAACCAATGGCAACTTGCACTTGCTCCCGAAGAAGGTTTTGTCGCCACAGAACCTACGTTGCTGCCTATTGAATTCGTTAAAAATGCCAACTTAGAACTTCCTAACCCTAATATTGGCTTATTAATTCAGTCTGGCGACGACATTAGCGAAGCTAAAGAACTAATCAACTCTGTTGATGTTGTTGCCTTGTACTTCAAGAACTTTATGGATGGCAGAAGCTTCTCCCAGGCTCGTATCATTCGTGAACAATTCGGCTATGGCGGCGAATTGAGAGCCAGCGGATTTTTTATTCGCGATCAGTTGCTGTACCTAAAGCGCTGTGGTGTGAACGCTTTTGATTTTTCTGAAAACGCCCTAGAGCCAGAACAAGCTAAAGATTCGCTGGACGATTTCACCAATTTCTACCAAGCTGGTGTTGATCAACCACAACCGCTCTATCGCCGCCGCCTAGAAAGCTAATTCAAAATTTTTACAGGCATAAAAAACGGAGCTTTAAGCTCCGTTTTTTATTAGCTCGCCAAAATAACTAAGAATAACTAGGCCGTTAATTTTTGCGATTTTATTTTCAGATCTGCCCTTACCTTTGCTCGTATATCCATCCAAATCTGACCGAGCATATTTTCACCACGTTGATCACGGCCAATTCCCCAATAGGGATCATATAAGGATGTTTCTACGATTTTTACATCGCCAGTATCTAGCAAAGCCTGCTTAACATCAGGAAATTTACTGACTTTGGTAAACAGTGCGCGAGTCATCATGACACGACGCTTTTGGCGCCAGTCTTTATCTCTGCCACGCTTCCACCAACGATTGCCCATTTTATAGGCATCAATCCCACGCTCAGCAGCACTTATCTCGTCGATATCTTGAGGCTTAACGAACTTTTTAGACTGATAATAATGTTCGGCCGTAGTCCAGGTTACATTTTCCAACTCAATAGGATGCGGCGAAACGGTAGACAACAAACATGTGTCGTCAAGTCGCGAGAAACTGTAAGCCTCTTCTATAGACCTATCGTGTTCAAACATGATGAACGGCTCCTGCCACCGAGTGAATTTGATTTTGAAGATATGCCATCAAAACTGAACAAGTAACGAACGAACGCTGGATAAGACCAGAACTGATAAATGTCAAAGTGTAAAACTCATAAAAAGTATGTCAGCTAACAAAAACGATTATAGTAAAAATCGTCGCGCTCAGCGCGGTTTTTAACAATTAATTTTTTCTACCGAGACGTAAATGGTTAATTCCAAAAAGAATTAAAAAGTGACTGTCTAAGAGACAACAGATATTCAAATTCACACGTGTGCAAATTTAATACAAACAGTTGTGGAACGAATAGAAAAGACTAAAGGAAACTCTGATTATGTCATTCTTGATTCAATCAGATATTCCTCAACAGATTAAATTTTCATTTTAAGTTTAATGCACAGAAAATCTTGAGGAAACTATCACTTTATAATTTTATAAGCCTAATTGAGAACATTATTTAATCTAAGCAATAATTATTTAGATATTAGTTCGTACAATTTACAGCGTAGAATTTTTAACTACCAGTTTTTTTACCGTAAATAACCAACATATATATAAAATTAACGTTAGAGCAAACCATTCTGCGGCAATTGCACCAAATAAATCAGGGGCTTTCATACTGGTAGACATCAAAGAGTCTTGATAATAAAAAAACCAAGGATTTTCAGGCGGAAATACTTGCTTGTGCAACCAATAAAAAACCGCTTTCGGACCAACAGCAACTATGATCACACCGATAGCCAAAAATAAACTAATAACACCAGCATGAGCCAATTTTAATCGCGGAACAATCTTTGTTTTAAGAATCACCACTACATAAGCAAGAACCACAGTCAACGAAAAATACGCAACGTAATCGAAAAACGTTATTAAGTTGGCGACATCTTGCAGATGAGTAACTTCATCTTGCCAATACATTGTCGCGATTGGTTTTCCAGCTTTATCGTGATACTCAATTTTCGCTAACCCATTGCCGCCGGTATTAATTTCATCGACTACTTCAGCAAAAAGTCGGTAACGCTCTTCGTCTGTTGTCAATTCAAATTGATGTCTGTGCCGATTTTGAGGAGCGAATTTTTCGATGTGTGCGTTGATATCAAGTGTTTGATACCAAAACGGATAATTAAAATTAACAAGTGACAAAGCCTGCCAAGATAGCCAAAGTACAGCAATAAAACTGCATAGAACAAATGGCAACCAGTACAAACTGAGTAAGATGGTTTTAAGTCGAGTCACGTAGAACCTAGCTCTAAACAATAAGGAGTTTAATTAAGTGTGGAATTCTATCGGCACTAAATAACGACTAGATTACAGAGCAAACCAACGTTTAGGAAACTCTTATTTACTGAGAGTTTCCAACAACACAAAAATGTATCGCCAATTTCAAGAACTGTAAGCGATTGAAATTGTGAAAAAATTGGAAATCGCATTGTCAATTTCTTGCCTCTGATTACATCATGGATGAATTAATCAGAGCTTCATTTAGTTTGTGCAGTGTTTTCCAAAAGCAACAAATTCATGCTCTTGCCACTCGTTACCCGCTTTAGTCATCATGGTTTCGCACCACAGCTCATCATAGATAGGCTCATTAAAAATAACTGGAATATCCTGCTCGCTTTCAGACTCGAAGGTTGGATCGCGACCGACCGAATTCTCGGTGGCGGTTTGGTTAAATTCCGGCACAACAAACAACCCAGCGGCGATTAAAATAATGCCGCTGAGAGTAATACCTACCCAAAAAATTTTATTTAATGACATACAAAATTCGCGTAAGTAATTATGCCCGACGCCACTTGGTGCCTTCTTTGGAATCTTCCAAAATAACGTTATTTGCTTTTAAGTATTCACGAATTTCATCGCTGCGAGCAAAGTTTTTATCTTTCTTGGCTTGCTGACGCTCGTTAATTAACGCCTCGATATTTTCTGCGGTTAAATCCGATTCGGCACTGGCTTCTTTAAACCACTCTTCAGGGTCGTGCTGCAAAATACCAAGCAGACTCGATAACGCCATCAAATGAGACTTTGTCTCAACCGCATTTTCTGAGCCTTTGTTCAAGTCTTTAACTAACGCGTGCACTTCACTGATCGCTAAAGGAGTATTAAGGTCGTCTAACAAGGCGTGATAACCTTTTGAATTTGATAAATCAAATTCGTCAACAGCGATATCGCTATTGTCACGCAAAGTACCGTAAAAACTGTCCAAAGTTGCTTTTGACTGCTGTAATAAATCCGCAGAAAAATCCACTTCCGATCGATATTGTGCAGACAACAAGGCAAATCGAATGACTTCACCCTTGTAGAGCTTCAACAGGCCTCTAACGGTGCGAAAATTGCCCAATGATTTCGACATTTTTTCGCCGTCGATATTTACGAAACCATTGTGCATCCAATAGCGCACATATTCTTTGCCGTCGTGGGCGCAGCAGCTCTGTGCAACTTCATTCTCGTGATGCGGAAAAACGAGGTCTCTACCACCACCGTGAATATCGATAGTTTCACCAAGATGTGCTTTAACCATTGCTGAACACTCAAGATGCCAACCTGGTCGGCCATAACCCCAGGGACTATCCCAACCGGGTTCGTTCGGATCGGACGGTTTCCAAAGTACAAAATCACCGGCGTATTTTTTGTAAGGTGCAACTTCAACACGAGCGCCGTCCAGCATATCTTCTAAACTGCGGTTAGAAAGCTGGCCATAATTGCTCATGGATTCAACAGCAAATAACACGTGGCCTTCTGCTTCATAGGCGTGGCCTTTTTCAATTAATGCCTGAACCAGTTCAATCATCTGCTGCACATGTTCAGTTGCTTTAGGAACAATGGTCGGCGTTAAGTTATTCAGCGCCGCCATATCATCTTTGTAGGCATCAATGTATTGCTGGGTAAACTCCTCGATGCTTTGATTAGCCTCGTGAGCACCTTGCATAATTTTGTCGTCAATATCGGTAATATTTCTTGCATAGGTTACCTTTGGATAAAGGCTTTGCAGCATACGAAATAATGTATCGAAAACTACAACTGGGCGAGCATTACCAATATGAACATAGTTATAAACGGTAGGACCACAAACATACATGGTGACAGATTGCGGATTTAAAGGCTCGAAGACTTCTTTTTGACGAGTTTTTGTGTTGAAAACTCTAAGCTTAGAATTTTGTTCCATAACAATTTACAACCAATTTGTTCGAATGACTTGCCGGTACAGGCCTTTTGGGCACTGGCTCTCAAACAATTATTAAATAACGAATTTTATCTATTTACAGAAACTTGGATTAATTCAAAGTTTCACTCGATACAGGCAAACATCATAAATTTCAAAAAAAAGCTTAAATTTAAGCACTAAAAAATCATCGGTCTTTAATGGCTAACCGAAAAAATCGTGTTTCGCCGCTAATTTTCATGGTTTAACACGTATTTCGAAATTTATGATTTGCAAAAAATAGACTTTTCCATTTGAACAAAACCCATCAATTACCAATAATTGATGGGTTTTAATCGCGTCTAATTACGTCAATATTAATCGCTAACTTTATTTTCCCAATTATCTTTTAAACCAATGGTGCGATTAAACACGGGCTTTTCAGGGGTAGAATATCTGCTGTCTATGGTGAAATAACCTTCACGCTCAAACTGATACGCCTGCCCCGCTTCGGCTCCAGCAAGACTTATTTCGGCTTTACAACCTTGAATAATTTCTAGAGATTTTGGGTTTAAACACTCTAAGAAATTCTTACCGCCAGCATCGGGTGCCTCATCCATAAACAACCGATCGTAAAGACGAACCTCACAGTCAACACATTCTGTGGCAGAAACCCAGTGAATAACGCCACGAGGCTTAATGCCCTCTTCAGGATTTGTACCAATGGTATTAGGTACCAAAGAGCAGTAAACCGTTGTGATATTTCCATCGCTGTCTTTTTCGACGGAATCGGCCTTGATAACCGACGCACCGCGTAAACGAACATAATCACCCGATACCAAACGCTTAAATTTCTTACGTGACAAGCTGGTGTCTTCGGTAAAATCTGAGCGATCGATAAAAATCTCTTGCGTAAACGGCAGACGTCGCTCACCCAATTCTGGTCGATTTGGATGACAAGGTTGTGTGACCTCAACCGCAGCTTTACCACCGGCTTCGTCTGCGAAGTTAGAGATTACAAGCTTGAGCGGATCAAGCACACACATCGCACGTGGCGCATTTTCGTTGAGATCATCACGCACAGCGTACTCAAGCATGCCCACATCAACCACACTGGCTGACTTGGTCACACCAATCATGTCGCAGAACTTACGCAGTGCTGCGGCTGAGTAACCACGACGACGCAAACCAGATATGGTTGGCATACGTGGGTCATCCCAAGCATCAACGTATTGCTCATCGACTAATTGTTTGAGCTTACGTTTGGATGTCACCGTGTAGTTAAGCTCTAAGCGTGCAAATTCGTATTGCTTTGGTTTAGCCGGAACCGGTAGATTGTCGATAAACCACTCATATAGCGGCCTATGGTCGGCAAATTCCAGTGTGCAAATAGAATGTGTAATGCCTTCAATAGCATCGCCTTGACCATGAGCAAAATCGTAGGTTGGATAAATGCACCACTTGTCGCCGGTTTGATGATGCGAAAGCTTACGAATTCGGTACAAAATTGGATCGCGCAAATTGATATTGCCTGCGGCCATATCTATCTTCGCACGCAATACGCAAGCACCTTCTTCGTATTCGCCCAAACGCATTTTCTCAAATTCGGCGAGATTTTCTTCAATTGTGCGATCACGAAAAGGACTGTTTCGTCCAGGCTCCGTCAAGGTACCACGATATTCACGGGCCTGATCGGGAGACAGCTCACACACATAAGCCTTACCTTGTTGAATAAGGTACACCGCCCACTCGTGTAATTGATCAAAGTAAGATGACGCAAAATACACCGCTGGACTGGTCGGTTCACCGATTTTAAAACCCATCCACTCAACATCTTTACGAATAGAGTCGATGTACTCTTGGTCTTCTTTAGCAGGATTAGTATCGTCGAAACGAAGATTGCATTTACCACCAAATCGCTGCGCCAAACCAAAGTTAAGGCAGATTGATTTAGCGTGGCCAATATGCAGATAACCATTAGGCTCTGGCGGAAATCGCGTGACTATATTGGTGTGTTTACCGCTGGCTAAATCTTCGGTAATCACTTGTTCAATAAAATTTAGCGGCCGATCATTTTTCGACTCAATTTCTTTATTCATTAATCGATCAACTTAATCCAAAAGATATTAATTACTTACCCAAGGGCAAACGTTTCTATTTTTAATAAGCGCTTTGCAATACAGACGTTCTATTGAGGATCATTTACCAGAGACTCTCTGCAATTTTCTTGCACAGGGCCTAAAAATCCTAAATAAAGCCTTAAACGCATCAAATATAACAATTTAATGCTGCAAAGCAGCGTCGAAATTTGAGCTATATTGATAGGGACAAAGGCGCTTCCAACACATCAATAAGCCATTCGAACTCGGCCAACACGTTTTGCGATTACGGGCAAAGCGCGTATTATAGCCGCCTGCCAAAGACCTAACAGCCAATCATGAAAAAAAATTCCGGTTTTAGGTGAATAATTTATAAACAAACGCTTATCTGGAGAGCAATATGGTCACTTTAGAAACCAATTTCGGCAAAATCAAAATCGAGCTGGACTTCGAAAAAGCTCCGGTAACCGCTGCAAACTTCAAGCAATATGTCGAAGAAGGCTTCTATGACGGCACTATTTTTCACCGCGTAATCGATGGTTTCATGATACAAGGCGGCGGCATGGACGAAAACATGAAAGAAAAATCCACCCGCGACCCTATCCAAAATGAAGCCGATAACGGCCTAAAAAATGAGCTAGGCACTGTGGCTATGGCGCGTACCATGGACCCGCACAGCGCAACCGCTCAATTTTTCATTAACGTAAAAAATAACGACTTTTTAAATTTCTCCGGCAAAAATACTCAAGGCTGGGGATACTGCGTCTTTGGTCGTATCACCGATGGCATGGATGTTGTGAATAAGATCAAAGCTGTTGCAACTGGCAATCACGGCTTTCATCAAGATGTCCCTAAAGATACCGTTGTGATCACCAAAGCAACCATCGATGCCTAATTCAAAACAATGAGCACTCTACTTATTTCAGACTTGCATCTTGAAGAGTCACGCCCACAGATTACCAAGGCATTCTTCCGATTTCTGAGCACACAAGCAAGCGACGTCGATGCCCTGTATATCTTGGGTGATCTGTTTGAGGCTTGGATTGGCGACGATGACGACAGTGAGTTTGTACGCCAGGTGAAAGAAGCGCTGCTGCGTTTCACGCAAAGTGGCGTACCAACCTACTTTATTCACGGTAACCGAGACTTTTTGATTGGTGAGAAATTCGCTGAAGAAACTGGTGTAACTCTGCTTCAAGAAAGCACTGTTGTTAATTTTTACGACGAACCTGTACTGCTGATGCACGGCGACACTCTGTGCACTCTAGATCAACAATACATGGCGTTTCGCGAACAAGTGCGCTCGGCACAATGGCAGGCGCAAATATTGTCGCAATCCATAGAGGCTAGACGCCAAATAGCCGCTCAGTTGCGTAACCAAAGCGCGTCCATGAGCAGTAATAAGGCCGAAGATATTATGGATGTAACTCCGGAAGAAGTAACTTCTGTTATGAACCGCGAGAAGGTTACAAAACTGGTTCACGGCCACACTCACCGCCCTGCAAGACATGAGTTCAATCTTGGGAAAAAACCCGCTGAACGCATTGTTTTAGGAGACTGGGATCAAAATGGCTGGTATCTAGAGGTTAAACCCGATAATTGGCAATTACACCAATTTTCATTATCTACAAGTTCGGCATCAGCCTCGGCTAAATAGTCATTAACTGCCGATTATTGCTGCTAAAGCGTAATCGGCTGTCATCTTTCTGAAATAATCTCTTTAAACACTGTAATTTTATGGTTAAAGAATTTGCCTATCAATTTTCATCGAGTACTAATGCCTCTCGGTTTTTAGCAGAATTACAAAGTGGTTTTTTAACGAAGGTTAAATCCAAATCTCGCCGTTACAAAAATGATCATCAAATATACGTAAGCTATGTATTCGATTCAGAACTAGAGTTTGATGATAGCGCGCAACAACTTGACGATCTTGCCGCGCAGTACGAAGGCTATGAAATATCGGTTTAAAAACTGACTAATAAACAACAAAATAAATAATTCTTAGTTCAACAAACCTAATAAATACGAAAATTCAAATATTTTAATACTTTTGTAATTAGGCATGAACACCCTCTTTTCTATCAATATTAATTAAAAATATTCATTATCAGAATCAAAACAAAACTCATCTACTAATTTTCCAGGTGCGACAAATCCATTAAATATTCTTAACCTAAGCTTATTTCCGATAATTTAAGTTAATAAGTTTGTTTTGAAATTCAATTTATAACTGTCATTTTTTGCGTAAAACACGTAAAAAAACGCTGTTTCTTTTTAGTCTTTAAAGAATAATAAATATCCCGCCGCTTGTTATGAATTCGTTACCTTATTGTGATACACGAATGAATGCGTATAATTACACTCGATATGGTTCGGTGCGTTCGGCGCGTAGGGAATACAAACCGAACGTAGTTAATTATCTTCAGATAGCTAACATCTTCGAATCATATTATTTGGCTTAGTCACCCAAATACATAAACTTTAAAATGCAGTTGTTCATACAAATAAAATAATCGGTTCAATTTGAGTGTTTTATTTTATGAATAGCTAATGATTATTTACTTCTGTCTAGTCAACAGCCGTATTAGTCATGTTTTAAGAATAATGCGCGAATTCTCTGTCACGACGAGAAAAATGTGCTTAAAGATTACTTCTTACTCTCATAATGGGATGTTTTTTGCCGGGAATTACCCGGCATTTTATCGAAACAACTCACCAAAAACTCCCACCTTTCATCAATTTCGTAATAAAAACCACCTAATACTCTTCCATAAAGAATTAAAATCTTAATTAATCGGTGATTCGTTAGATTCAATAACAAAAAAGTTCAGAAAGAACAGATTTACCGTTTAGATAAAAAATCGGAGAAGATGACCCGTTCGAAAATTCTATAAAATTAATTGTTACATTAATTAAAAGAAACTGTGATCCCAACAATGCATGCCTAAGTAGTTGAAAATAAAAACATTAACTTCAATGACGCGACAAATTATCGAGTGAAAAGATACGATTAAAGGAGCGTGCAACTAACTCCTTTAATATTTTAGACTCTAACGAAATTCAAAAAAACTTCATTAAATATAGAAGGCAGCTTTAAACAATATAACAACCGGCGAATTACTTAAAAGCCATTAAAATCAAAAACTCCACTGGAATAATCTTCACCGAAAGTCAGCGATAAATTCGCTACTTGATATATTGCAGATAATAACTGCTGCACGGTCAATTCAGCCATAGGATGAATAAACGCTGAATATAAAACACCATTACTAACTGCGTAACGAGCGTCTAGTGCGCGGTGGAAATTAGACTGCATGATCGCCGAAATTTGCTCTTGGGAGAGATTTTTGTAATCAGTGATTGGGCTGATAATACGCATACGATTACTGTTAGGGTCCATCACCATAAACATCTGGACTTCGCCAACATAAAACTCCATAAAGCCATTCTTGCCTTTTACTTGCTCCGAAAGCTCTCGAACCGCGAACTCCAATTCGGCGGGAGTTAGCGCAAAGCTTGCATTTGCCGACAAAAACACGCTCAACAGCAAGTATTTTAAATATTTTTTCACCCTAAAACCCTCAATTGTTGACGATATAATCTATAGGAACCTCTGATTAACCTAAAAATATTTAGATTATTATTTGAGAATACCGT
>CALMJT010000002.1 GCA_937864365.1 uncultured Alteromonadales bacterium
ATGCACAGAAATCTGCATTAAAAGCGATAAAGTTGTTAGAGGGATGTGCGCAAAATCTATGCCTGGTGACGATGTTACGTATCGGAAATAAAGACATGGTAGATAAAATATTTAATAGAAAATCTATCTGTAAGATGAGGTACGATGAGGTAGATTTATTAGTAGTAAGATATGTTGAATTGTGTGAAAAATATATTTTTTCTGAAAAAAATATGTTTTTTGGCATGAGGAAAAAATTAAGAAACATAATACCAGAATTGTTTTCTCGTTTGGTGGTAAAATGCTCACCTGAGAAAAAGAGCTTGATCTTCGGCATATTGAAAGGTGTCTATTCGTCCGATGATAAGTCAAATTATTATAATGTGGACAAGTTTGCGAAAAGGTTCGTTTCTTCTTTATCGGAGAATGAGTTAATTGATCTAATACCTGATTTTGTTCGATTTAAACCTAAATCAGAATTAAATCTACATTTCAACAGAGAGTTTCCAAACCCTTTTAATTTTACATATGTGTTGGACGAAAACTTTGTTCGCAGTAATTGTACTTTGAAAAATTTCGATCACCAAAATCTTATAGCTGAATTGAAACATGGTAATGAATCTATTCGAGATTGGTGCATAACTACGCTTTTAGAATTGAATCGATTTAAAGTATTGTCGAAGTTACAATTTTCTGATTTTGTAGATGCTGTATGGTCTAATGTAGATAAGAATGGTTTTCCAATTAGTAAAAAGTTTTATAAGTTTGTATTTTGTTGTTCGCTAGGGTTTAAAAATGAAAAAAGAATTAAATTGATTAAAGACTTTATTTTAAAACAGCAGTTTTCCATTTTTCATAAAAGCCAAAAAAATGGAGTTCGTGTCTCCTTGGGGAATATGTCCCAGTGTGATGAAATAAAAGGGGTGGGACATTCTGTTGGATGGTCTTGCGAAGAAAGTTATGAAATTTTTTCTAATATTATTCAGTGGTGGGATTCGGATAAGATTAGTTTGAATGAATACAAAGGTAAAGAATTAGTTGAAGAAATTAGGGCTAAATTTGAGAACATTGGTTCTGTTTTGTCTCAACTTTTGTCGAAAAACTTAAAAATAAGGGATGAGAAAGATTTCAAAGTTTTGATGCGACTTGCCTCGGAGATGAAAGGTTATGATATACCAGTGTGTGAGCTGATATGTGCCACCTACATGAAGGAAGAAGGTTTAGAAATTGATATAATCGGAGAGATTTCCTCCACATTTCTAGATTTGCGTTCAAGCTTTGTTGCAAATGCTATAAATGGTTTATATATTTTGTTTAAAAACGATGGAAATAAGCAGAAAAAATACGCGATACAGCACTATTATCTTTTAATGTCAAATGTATTATTATCGAGAGATAAAGTTAGGTTACTTTTAGTTCTGCATTGTATAACTTTGATACTTAAAGACTACAGTTCGAATTTTACTGAAAATTTGGCAAGTTCAGTAATTTTTTCGTTAGAGAAGTTGGTGGTTGAATCAAATGGCACTTCGAAATTGTTCACATTGAATGAAAGCTTACACATTCGTGAAATGGCTGCGAGCGTTGCTTTTTTGTTTTATAGGTATTGTAAAAAAGAAGGTCGAGATATTCCTGCAGTTTTGTATGATTGGGAAAAGATTTGCCAAGATCCAAACGAATTTGTAGAAATTAGGAATGCTTGGGTATATTAGATATTTATAGAATATAGAATAAAAACTAACAACATGAATATTCTATCCTGTTGTTAGTTTTGCACTGCTCCAACAATCTCCCCCAACCGTTCACTAATCTCCTCTACATTCCAATCCTACCTGGTCATTTTCAATAGTTTCTCAATAGAGGCTTCATCAAAGTGTAAATACCCCCTTATTAATACAACTCACTCGTAGAGATTTAGGTCTCTAATCGGTATTCCGCTGGAGTCATATTATTTAAAGAATCATGGGGTCGTTCGGTGTTGTAGAGCTTGATTCAGTTTTCTGTCATTTCAAAAACTTCATCCAAATTTCTAAACAGATACAGGTCCCAAAACTCATTGCAATAATTCTGAATCTTTGGAAATTTTTTAAACCCTATACACCCTTGCAAACAACGCTTTTAAATAATTGGTCTCTGGAATTGCGGGATGAACGGGATGGTCTGGGCCTTGGCAGCCGCGATAGAAGATTTGTGATTGTCGGTCGAGATGGCGACTTGCGGAGCGAATGGTGTCGATAAGTTTTTCTTCGGCCATGTGCATGGAGCAGGATGCCGATACTAAAACGCCGTCGCGATTTAATAAACGCATGGCAAGTTCGTTAACGTGGTAATAAGCGGCTTCACCAGATTTTTGATCTTTTTTGCGTTTAATAAATGCGGGCGGATCTAAGACAACCACATCGAATTTTTCGCCCTCTTCAATTAATGCCTTTAAGGCTGGAACGGCTTTGCCTTCGAGCATTCGTAACTTGTCTTCTACGCCATTTAATTTTGCATTTTCAAAGGCGATGTCTAGTGCAAATTCGGAAGCATCAATACAAGTGACATCGGTAGCGCCCGCAACGGCAGCTTGCACGCCCCAACCGCCCACGTAAGAGAAGATATCTAATACGCGTTTGCCCTTACATATTTTTTGTAGGTATTCGCGATTACAGCGGTGGTCGTAAAACCAACCGGTTTTTTGGCCTTCAACAATGGGCGCAATAAATTTAACCGAGTTTTCAACAAGCTCAACGGTGTTGGTTACTTCACCCAAACTTTCGGTATACAGGGGTAGGTTTTCTAACTCACGAGCCGAGTGATCGTTTTTAATCAAAATGCCTTTTGGGCGTAAACACTGGTCAAGGGCATCAACAATTTCTTGTTTAACCACTTCCATGCCAGCACTGGCAATTTGCACCACCAATGTGTCACCAAAACGATCGACGATTAAACCCGGCAGTAGATCGGAATCACCATAAACTAATCGGTAATAAGGATCGGCGAAATTTAATTCACGTAGCGATTTGGCTTGATTAATACGATGCACTAGCAGCGATTTATTCAATAGGTGCTTGTTATCACGACTGATTAACCGTGCGCAAATTAATCCGTTGGGATTAACCACGGCAACGCCTAAAACCTTATCTGTGTCGCTCACGATCTCTGCTTGCTCGCCAATTTGCAGATTTTTAAGCGGTGTTTTAGCAATATCGATTTCGTTGGAATAGATCCACAGATGGCCTTGTTTTAATCGACGATCGGCTTTGGGTTTAAGTTGCAAGCGTGCAAGAGACATGACGAACCTACTTTAGTGGTGTGTGCTGATTTTGGAAGTAACAAAAAAATAACCCGGCCAGTAGCCGGGTTATAGCATCAGAGATTAGATAACAACGAGTTTGAAATTACTCGTCTTCTTCTAAAGCGGCTTTGTAGCCATCAACATCAAGAGCGTCGTCTAATTCGGATAGATCGGTTGGTTTAACTTTAAAGAACCAGCCGTCATCGTATGGGGATTCGTTAACGGTTTCTGGCGCATCGCCTAGTGCTTCGTTAACAGCGATAACAACACCGCTTACCGGTGAGAAAATATCAGAAGCCGCTTTTACGGATTCAACAACACCGGCCTCTTCACCTGCGTTCACATCCGCGCCCACTTCTGGGGTTTCAACGTAAACCACATCACCTAAGCTTTCTTGTGCGTGATCGGTAATACCAATGGTAACAGTGCCGTCTTCTTCAACACGCGCCCACTCGTGGGAAGGCAAGTATTTTAATTCTTTGCGAAATTCACTCATTTTTTTTCCTCTAAACCGGTGTTGGGTTAGCGTGTTAAGCGGGTGAGCGATGTGGGAATTTACCCATTTTGCTTCGCCACCAAGCACTACTGCTCAATATTCACTCACTTGTAGACGCCATTGGGCGCTATTAAAAAGTATAAACGCCTGTAACGTAAAGCCCTGAAATCACCGGATTACAATTTTATGGTCAATTACTTATTTTCCGAGTTTAGAGATCAGTCTCGGTTACTGCGCCGAATCATGAGCACGACCGGTACCATGCTGACTGCAACCAAGGTTACCGCCGGTAATGCCGCCTGTTCCCATTGGCCTTCGGCGGTTCGCTCGAATACACGCACGGCTAAAGTATCCCAACCAAACGGTCTTAAAATTAGCGTTGCGGGCATTTCTTTTAGTGTATCAACTAATACCAAAAGTGCTGCGGTTAATAGTCCAGGGCGCAGTAAAGGCAGGTACACGCGTCGCAGTATTTGCAATCGTGTTGAGCCTAGGGTTTGGGCAACTTCTTGAAAGCTAGGCCGAATACCATCAAGACCGGATTGCACCGGGCCTATCGCTACCGAGAAGAATCGAATCACGTAAGCCAAAATCAAGGCCGCTAAACTGCCGATCAACACCTGTCCAAATCCTAACCAAGTACGCAGTGGTGCCAAAAGTTGATTTTCGATTAGTGTGAAAACTAACAAGATGCCTACCGCCAAAACAGAACCCGGCAAGGCGTAACCTAATCCAGCGACGCGCGCCCAAAAGCTTAAGCCTTTAACCGGGCTTTGGCGTCGTCCAAAAGAGACTAACAGTGCTAAACCTACGGAAACCAACGCGGCTAAAAACGCCAACACCAAAGAGTTCTTAACAAATCCCCAGTAGCGATTATCGAATTCATTAAGATGAGAGAAAGTCCAAATCAACAATTGGCCAATGGGTACCAAAAACGCCACAGCGAACACTAAGGCGCAATAGACACACGCCAAGCCAGCGTGAAGGCCACGCAATTGATAGCGATCGTTATTGGAGGACGCACGTCGCGTTTGCAATCGACCTTTACTGCGAGCACTCTGCTCTGCCCAAAGCCCTAAGAGCACAAACAACAATAACAACGATGCCAATTGCGCGGCGGCGGCGAGGTTATAAAAGCCGAACCACGATTTATAAATGGCGGTGGTGAAGGTATCAAAGTTGAACACCGAAACGGCGCCGAAGTCGGCCAGAGTTTCCATCATAGCCAACGCCATTCCCGCTGCGATTGCGGGGCGCGCCATGGGAAGAGATACTTTAAAAAACGCTCTTAGCGGCGATACACCCAAGCTTCGAGCCGCATCCATCAACTCGCGACCTTGGTTCACAAACGCCGAGCGCGCCAGCATGTACACGTACGGATACAGCACCAGCGACATCACAATAATAACACCGGGAGCTGTTCGGACTTCGCCAATACCGCCAGCGATGCCTAAAGAGTTGCGCAACCACGTGTTTACCGGCCCGGCGTAATCAAGCAGCCCCAAAAACACAAATGCCAAGACATAAGGTGGAATTGCCAAAGGCAGCATCAAGCCCCAATCAAGCCAACGTCTGCCCGGAAATTCACAGGCGGCAACCAACCACGCCAAGCTCACACCCAATACACACACCGAGACCGCAACACCAACGAGCAACACAAAGGTGTTTTCTAACAAACGCGCCAGTTGGGTTTCTATCAAATGCGCCCAAATATCGGGAGCGGGCTGTAGCCACGAAAAGACAATAACGCACAGCGGCAACAACACCATTGCCGCGACAAGGTAGGTGGGAAAGCGCCACCAAAATCCCGTGTTAACGCGAGCGATTTTGGTTTTAGGCGCTGGTAATACGAGATCTTGGGCAGACAATTTTGCTCACTTCCAAAAGAATTTTGTCGTAAAAGCTGCCAGGATTATAAACGATTAGTGATAACCGACACGATCCATTAGCTTTATGGCTTCTGCCTGCAAACGACCTGCCGCTTCTACGTTGACCGAATCGGCTTTAAATTCACCCCAAGATTTTACCAATTCAGAAGGCTCAACCTCGGGATTTACCGGATATTCCTGGTTAGCTTCCGCGAAAATGTATTGCGCCTCGGGCTTGCTCAGCCATTCTAAGAAGTCTTTAGCGGCAACCGGATTTTTTGCGTACTTGGTAATGCCCGCACCCGAGACATTCACGTGCACACCGCGATCATCTTGATTTGGCCAAAACACCGCTAACGGCAAATCGGGATTATCTTCTTTCATACGGCCATAATAGTAAGTATTTACTATTGTCACATCACACAAGCCAGCTACAACTGCTTCCATGGCTTGGTTATCGTTTGAGAAGGGCGCAGCGGCGAGATTTTTTACCCAGCCGCCCACAATGGATTCTGTCTCGGGCTCGCCCAACGTTTTGATCATGGTTGCAACCAACGATTGGTTGTAGACCTTTTTCGCGGTGCGTAAACACAGGCGACCATTCCAATCCGGTCCAGCCAATGCTTCGTAGGTACTTAAATCTTCGGGATTTACTCTGTCGGTCGAATAAATAATCGTGCGCGCACGCAACGATAAGCCAACCCAGTCGTCTTGAGTTGAACGTAGGCTCTCTGGAATATTGGTTTTTAGAATTTCAGAATCAAAGGGTTGTAACACGCCTTCGTTAGAAGCTTGCCACAAAAAACCGGCATCAACGGTAACAAATAAATCCGCCGGAGTATTTGCACCCTCGGCCTTCAGTCGTGCGAGCAAAGGCCCAGCACTGTCGGTGATGTAGCGAATTTCGGTTCCGGTTTCTTGCTGGTACAAATCAAACAGAGGTCTGATTAATTGCTCGTTACGGGCGGTGTACACTGTTAGAACATTTTTATTGGCAGAATCGTCTGCGCAGGCAAACAGCCCAACGCTCAACATAGAAATACCGGTAACTTTTGCGGCTTTAGCGAGTCTGTTAATAATTACGGAGCGTCTTAGCTGATTCATATACACTTGATCTAATAGATAATGTTTGGCATCAAACTGCGGTCAGCAATTGACGATAACTGAGATAAACTAGGTATCAAATTTAAGAATGAATTGCAAATAACAAGTACTTTTATTTAGAAAAATCCCTTGAGATTAATCAAAATAAAACCCTATAGGCTCATTTTGTTCATATCTCGCACATTAAAGCCCCATATATATCAAAAAACTTATTTTGCAGAACCACCACTTTCGCGCCCAATTTATTTGGAAGTAAACAATGAAAAAACTGCTAAAAATTTTACTTTCCGCCGTTTCAGCATTAATTTTATTAATTGCCATCGTCATTGTAGTAGTTACCTCCGTTATTGATCCCAACGACTACAAGAGTGATATCGAAAAAGCCGCCTCAGATGCAGGCTATCCCATTGCCATCCAAGGTGAACTGTCCTGGCAGTGGTTTCCGTCTATTGGTATCAGTATTGGCCGCACCGAATTACTGCCTAATAACGTTGATGGACAAAGCTTTGCCGCCATTGAAGACGCCGCAGTATCAGTAAGCCTATTACCATTACTGCGCAAAGAAATTGTTATCCAAACAATTTCGGTAACCGGATTAAAAACTCATTTAGAAATTGACGAACAAGGCAAAGGCAACTGGGAAGTTTTGCTTGATAAATCCTCCGAAACTCAAGCAGCAACGCAAAACCAAACTTCCGGCGATAATAATGGTGAAAGCTCGGCGTTATCCATTACTGCCGACAGTATTCGCATACAAAACGCTGCGGTGACCTTTATAGACCGCCAAAACGACATCAATGCCAGCCTCTTGGATTTTGACCTTACTGTCGACGATTTAAGTCTTACCGGTAAAAGCTTTCCCGTAGAGGCACAATGGCAAGTGAGCCTGCTCAGCAAAGACCTTCCCGACCAGCTTAATGTTGCTGGTAGTTTTAGCTCAAAAATAAAACTCGGCGAAGACTTTACTAGCGTCGAAATGAATTCCGGTAAATTGGCACTGTTACTTGAAAACACCGCCAAATCGATTAGCGAGTCGATTGTTTCTACCTTTACCGTCGCTGCCACCGATTTAAAAGCGCAACCCAATCTTAATGCGCAATTTAAAATTGATTCGTTTAACCCCAAAACGTTAATGAAAACCTTAGGTTTAGAAGAGCTGGCCACGCAAAATCCGCAAGCACTCACCAAGGTTGCGGCAAGCCTTTCTATAAGCGGCAACGAAAAACAATTAAGTCTTAGCCAATTAAATTTAGAATTGGATAAAACCAATATCACCGGCACTGCGCAGGTTAATAATCTTAATGATCTAAATGATCTAAATTTACAGCTGCGCGGCACCAAGATTAATTTGGACGATTATTTACCACCAGAATCTGCTGCTACATCTGCGACTGCTACCACCTCAACAGCAGCAGCCGGTTCACCATCAACAACTACAGATTCCGATGAGCCATTAGATTTAGCATTTTTAGACCAGTACTTGTTAAATGCCGACATCGCGCTTGAAGAGATTACCGCCAGTGGCATTACCTTTAACAAACCTACCGTAAAATTAAATAGCGGTAATGGCATTGCTAAACTCAACGAATTATCGCTGGTATTAGACGGCTCAAAAATTGTGATTACCGGTGATGTTAACAAGCAACAGCAATTTAATGCACACGTTACCGTACCAACTATTAATCCCAGCAAAATATTAGCGCAAGCAAAAATTGACAAGCCAGAAATGGCCGATGCCAAAGCATTAACCAGCGCAAGCTTTGAATTAATTGCCGGTGGTAAGCTTGATGCGATTCAAATTTCTAAATTGCAGGCGAAACTCGACGAAACCACCTTAAACGCAACCGGCAAAATCAATAACTTTAATTCGCTAGATTTAGCGCTTAAAGGCAACAGTATTGATCTTGATCGCTACTTGCCGCCACCCACAGAAGAACCAGCAACCGCGAATGCATCGACTAACACAGCTACAGCACCGGAAGAACCCATTCCGTTTGAATTATTAAAAGAATTCAACGCGAACATTACCGTCGATTTTGATCGCATTAAAGTTACCGACATGGTATTCGATAACCTAAACCTCGCGCTCAATAACCAAAACGGTTTAGCGAATTTAAAAAACTTTAGCGCGAACTTTTACGAAGGTACGTTAAAAGCCAACGGCACTATTGATGCTCGTCCAACCACGCCTAAAATTGCCATTAATGGCAGTGGCAATGGCGTGTCGTTAGAACCATTACTCACCAGCTTTATTGAACCGGGTTCTGCGCAATCGTTTTTATTTAAAGGCAAAGCCAATACTCAATTTACCTCTACCACAAACGGTTTAACCAGCACGCAATTGTTTGAAAATTTAAATGCACAACTCAGCGCCGATACTCAATCGTTGCAATTAGTGCCAGTTAATATCGAAAAAATGGTTTGCCAAGCAGTCGCGTTAATTCAGGGCGAGAGTTTTAACTCGCAAATTGAATGGCCAAACTTTACACAAATGCAGCAATTTAACGCCAAAATTAATTTCGCAAACCAGATCGCAACCATCGAAAACCTATCCGCTGGTGTACAGCAATTTATAATCGGCGCTAACGGTAAGGTTGATTTGGCGAATCAGTCGTTAGATGTGCGCTTACCTTTTTCGGTTACACAAGCCAATTTAGAAAGCCAAGGCTGCCCGGTTACCAGCTCTTATTTAGTGGGTCGAGCACTGTCATTAATTCGCTGTAAAGGTGATCTATCAAATCCAACCTCGGCTTGTGGCTTAGACGAACGCGCCATTCGCGAGTGGGCAAAAGATTATCTTGAAGACAAAGCAAAACAAGAAGCCAAAGACAAATTAAAAATCGATGAAAAACGCAATGAGCTTCGCGATAAGATCGATGACAAATTGGGCGACGGCGCCAGTAAATTATTAGACGGCTTGTTTAAACGCGATAAAGATAAATAAGTAACTATTTTAACCGATAAAAATTTAAAGAGATTTTAGCCAGTGCTAAGCCACTGGCTTTTTTATGTATGAGCAAATACCTTAAAAAATCTGATAAAAATACCAACACCTCGGCATTAATTAGCGTTAATTTTAGTGAGCGCGTGCTGGAGTGGTTTTATCAATACGGCCGTAAAGATTTACCTTGGCAAAAAAATATAACTCCGTATCGCGTTTGGATATCGGAAATTATGTTGCAGCAAACTCAAGTTGCCACGGTGATTCCTTATTTTGAGCGTTTTATGAAACGCTTTCCTACCTTAAAAGCGCTAGCACAAGCGCCGGTAGACGACGTATTAAGCCACTGGAGCGGTTTGGGCTATTACGCTCGCGCGCGGAATCTGCACAAATGCGCAATCACTGTTTTTACAGAGCACAAAGGTAAATTTCCACACACGGTAGACCAACTTGCAGAATTACCCGGCATTGGCCGCTCAACCGCGGGTGCCATTGCCAGTATCAGCATGGGCTTAAACGCACCCATATTAGATGGCAACGTAAAACGCGTGCTGGCAAGACATTTCGCCATTGGCGGCTGGCCCGGTAAAACCGAGGTGCTCAATCAACTCTGGCAGGTAGCGGAAGCACATACTCCGGCAGACAACTGCAATCACTACACACAAGCCATGATGGATTTAGGCGCGACACTGTGCACACGCACCAAACCCAATTGCCAGGCATGTCCGCTTGTTGAAACCTGCGTTGCCTTCAAAGAAAATCGCCAATTGGAATTTCCTGGTAAAAAACCGAAAACACAAAAACCCACCAAATACACCGCCATGCTGATGTTCATTAATCAAAACGGCGAAGTTTATTTACAACAACGACCCTCACACGGCATTTGGGGCGGGCTTTGGAGTTTTCCGGAGGTTTTGCAAAGTGACGACCAAACTGTTTTTGAGCAAGCAATTACCGAGAATAATTCCGATAAAAACAACTCAAAAAATAACGCCAATAACAACGGTAACGATCTCAGCGCAGCGATTCACAAGCACTGCTCAACGTTAAACGCACACATTAAAAGCCAGCAACTTTGGCCAAGCTTTATACACACCTTTAGCCACTATCACCTACACATTCAACCGGTATTGATCACGCTGGCCAATAATCCAGCACACATAGCCGAACAATCTGGCCAATGGCTGACACTGAATAATCAAACCAATCCCGAATCCGGTTTAGGACTGGCAGCGCCGGTCACCAAGCTCTTAAAACAACTTGGTGATGGCAATAACAACGGAAATGAGCATCTAGGCACCCTGAATCTCTTCGATGAGCCGGTCTAGGGCGATAACCAACTTGGGCAAGGCCGACTCAGAAGACTCAATATGCAGGTCTTCAACCTCAAAGTAATCGATGCAATCTGCAAGATCACCAAAGTGCTCTTGCATCATCGTGTAGTGCTCGTCACGACTGGCGGCAATTACACGATGGTATTGATCAAAATCTTCAAGCTCTACGCTTTCTGGCCAGCGAGAATCGCCTGGCGTTATACCAAGCTCACTTAAATACGTTTTAGTATGCGCCGACAAAGGCCCAAGATTTGGGCTTAGCGCCATATTGCGCAGCAAACCCTTGGAATAAGCCCGCCAAGGCAAGGCCAAGCGCTGGCAATGATGATTAAAATATTGCTCGGCAAAACGGCTACGATAGTAATTACCCGTACACAAAAACAGTAAGCGATTCATAAGCCCCCGCTTATTTTGATGTCGATTACGCCCGCATAACGAGCTTTAAGCTTGCACTCTAACCTTCAGATTTGCACCCTAACACAACCACTTGTAATCACCACTGATATGCCTTTGGAGGCAAATACAAACCATTCAGCCACCCATGCGGATGCATCGCACCGTGCTTTCTATCTATAATGACCGCCAAGTTTGACAACCAAGAGAACAACCCATGTCACGCACCGTATTCTGCCGCCGCTATCAAAAAGAGCTTGAAGGACTAGAACGCCCACCCTACCCCGGCGCCAAAGGCGAAGACCTTTTTAACAATGTATCGAAACAAGCGTGGGAAGAGTGGATGAAATACCAAACCATGCTCATTAACGAACGCAAACTCAACATGATGGACCTAACCGCCCGCACCTACCTAAACGAACAGATGGAAAAGTTCTTTTCTGGCAGTGAAACCGATCAAATTGAAGGCTTTGTACCGCAAACTGGCGATAAAACCAGCGAATAGACCACAAGAGAGTCAAGCAACTGATTTTTCGTGAAAAATTCTTTCGCAAGGCCTTGACTAGATCGCTCGCAATCGGTTTAATACGCGCCTCTTCCAGCGCACCTTAGCGCCTAAGAAGAATTGCCCAGATAGCTCAGTCGGTAGAGCAGGGGATTGAAAATCCCCGTGTCGGTGGTTCGATTCCGCCTCTGGGCACCATCAAATTCTAAAGCCTCGCAAATGCGGGGCTTTTTTTATGCCCGATAAAAACACGAAAACAGAGGCGGTTGAGAAACCACCGACCGTGGTTCGACTCAATGCGACCGAGTATTGAGCCACAAGCGCATCGCGCGCAGCCCGTAGGGGACGAATAGGCCAAAGGCTATTCGGATGCTTCAGCCTCTGGGCACCATTAAATTCTAAAGCCTCGCAAATGCGGGGCTTTTTTGTGCCTGAAAGAAAGCCAAAACAGAAACGGTTGAGTAGTACCAACTGCGGTTCGATACTTCAAACTCAACCTAATGCAACCAAGCATTAAACAACAAGCTCATGGCGTGGAGTTCGAAAGAGACAACTAGCCCAAAAGCTATTCGAATGTTTCCGCAATATAGGCTCCACTAAATTCTAAACCCCCGCACAAACCTTCCGACCTTACGCCAAGCCACTACTTGTGCATAGATTATTTAAACTTTGCGCCATTAACCTTCATCTTGCTTTTAACATCATTGGCAAAGAGCCGTGCTTTGATAAAAGCATCTTTAGGATCAGTCTCTCCGGGCATAGGTTTAGTTTGTTTCTCTTTTTCTGTTAGAGCTGAGTTATTTTTCTTGGTCATCATCTTCATTCCCATCCAAAAACTTTTTCATATCACCAGAATGAAAGCCATCTGGCTCTTGGTTATCTTGCGAAATTTTTCTGAATTTTTTAAAGTCGCAAGCGGCCTTTTTTTTGATTTCTTCAAGAGACCAGCCGGTTTTCTCACGCTTATCTTCTCGCGCTTTGGCTAAGTCCGAAACTTTTTTACTCATTACAATATGCTCCGGAACAAATAATCACCTCGATCTACGTATGTATATCCAAACTTTTCATAGTACTCACGCACCGTTTGGTTAATTGGATTCATAATGCGTATTTGTTTCGCGTTTAACAAGCGTGCATAAACCTCATAACCAAGCAGAACAAATTCGATAATAGCTGGACGCGCACCCAAATCTAAAGGCGAAGCCTCAACAAAATCAAGCCTCAATGCGGTTCCTTGGTAAGTAGGTCTTCCTAGCGAAAGCCCTATTAACTGGCATGATTCCCAAAGTGCCATCTCAAACCTTTTTGGGTGTCGAAACTTGAAAGTTCCGTAGCCATCAACCCAATCCCAATCCACTCTACGAATCTTTGAGCGCTCCCATTTTTTTGATGCAGTTAGTGCTTCGGTGTCAATAGTAGTAAGTTGAACCCCCCGCACACCTTCAGCTTCAATAGTTTCCGTTGTTATCTGTAAAGCCTGTTTTCTCAGCAAATCATATCGTTGTTCAGCTTCTAAATGCGTAGCTAACATTATAACCTCCTCTGGAATTACTAATTTTCAGTAATGCTATATTTGCTTACAACAAAAAACTTGAACGAACCTCTAAAATCTAGAATTTGGCGTCTAAATCTACAACTAAAAATCACTTTCATATCAAATCTATTGACGCCTGGAAATTTCCAAACATCTATATTCCAAAATATGCCAAAAAATATTTTTTTCAAGTATTAAAGTAATAAATCAAGATATCTTTGAAAATTTGTACAATACTTTTGTTAATACAAAAACAACTTCAATTTAATCCCCCTCTCTAGCTACAAATACGAAACAACATTTTTAGCTTCTAGGTGTACATCTTGATAAACAATTAACCCCCAAATACTGTTGAAATTCTCAAGTACTGATAACCCTAGAAAAGAAGTAATATCGATAATAGATACGAACTGGATTGCCATATGTTAGATCAATCATTTTCAATAGAAAATTTTCTCAAAATCATAGACTTGGAAAATCGAAAAGGTAACCACATAGAAGGTAGATACTTCAAAAATACCGATGAAATAACAAAGAAGATCAAATCAAAATATGCAGAATTAAGAGACCTAGAAACCAAGAAATATATTTTATCAAACGATGACTATAAAGATAAAAAGCAGCAATTAAATTTAGAAAAAGACCAACTAAAAGAACAGAAAGAAAAAATTATCGTTTCCGAACTGAAAATAGTAAGCGAAAACATTTCAAAGCAAAACTTCAATTTATCGATTATGACGACAAAAAGTAATCTCCAAGATAAAATATATACAATCGTCGACAAACCTGAATCTTACTTTGCAATCAAACAGTTACAAACAAACTTATCTCGTTTATATAAAGTAAAACAAAGCAACAGAAATGATATTATCGCGCAAATAAAGTCATTGCTTGAAGACAATTTCCCCAAATTCATAATTCGCACTGATATAGAAAAATTCTATGAAAGCATACCTACAGATAAAATTATAAAAAAAATAAATGAAGATTCTCTTTTGACTTCCAAGTCAAAAAAATTTATTAAACAGATACTTTACCAATATAGAGAGTTATCTGAATCATCCACAGGAATCCCAAGAGGAATAGGCATAAGCGCCTATTTATCCGAATTGTTCATGCGTGATTTTGATAAAAACTATAAATTGGCTGAAGATATAATTTACTATGCAAGATATGTAGACGACATCATAATTATTATATCACCTAAAACCGACGTAGATATCGATACCTACCTAAATGATTTAGAATCTAACATCACTAAACTAGGTCTAAAAATAAACCAAAATAAAACCAAATTCATGAACATTCATAAGGGAAACGAGAACCATACGTTCTGTTACCTTGGTTATAAAATATCTCTAAACCAAAGTAGTTGTAAAATTGAATTAACAACAAATAAAATCAATAAATATAAAGCCAGAATCGATCAGTCAATCAAATTCTACCGTCGACGAAAAAATACAAAAACCCAGATCAAGAAATAAAACTTTTAAAAAAAAGACTAATGTTCTTAACTGGGAACACAAGACTTGTCAATAATAAAAAAAATGTAGTTGTTGGAATCTATTTTTCAAACTCACAACTTACAGAAACACGTCAATTAGTTACTTTAGATAACTACTTGTCTAGTAAATTGAAAAGCGAGCATATTTTAATAAGAACTAAAAAGCTAAGTTTCGAGTCTGGATTTCTAGAAAAGAAATACCATCAATTCTCTAGCGAAGAACTAACACAAATTGTAAAGGCTTGGAAATATGTCTCGAAAAAAAATTAGATTCAAATACAAGAAGGAACGCTCGCTATTATCAGAGATGCTTCCCTATGAAATACCAGCCACGCTCACAAATCGGCACTTCTATAATTTTGTAAACTCAAATAAAATTGAGTTTCAGGACGGAAAATTGTCCTGGAAAAAAGACAATGAGACGCTAAACAGTATCGTTTTAATGTTATTTTCCGATTCTCACGACCAATCAAAAATTTGTACTGAAAAAAAACAAACAGGCCCCAATGAAATAGAATTCAACTACTTAAAATTAGATAAAAATAAGTTATCATTAATTCCGTTTGAATATAAAATAAATCATAAAAACAATGAATTCCGAAACCTTTCTATACCACACCCCAGAAGCCAGCTAGATGTTGTATCGTTTTACGACAAATATAAAGAATTAATTATTTATAATTGTTCACAAAGCCCTTTTTCAATCAGAAAACCAGAAAAAATTGCTTCTTTTAAATATTTCAAAGATCGCACTCATTATGAAAATCTTGGAAGTGATAACTCCCCTATAGAAGAAAAAGATAAAGAATATGAGAACTTAAGATCTTTTTTTTCATACAAAGAATACAGTAACATTTACAAGTTTTATGATTCATATAAATTTCATAGATGTGAAAAAAAATACAATAAACTACTCAAGCTGGACATCACAAAATGCTTTGATAGTATTTATACTCACTCTTTATCATGGGCATTACTAGAAAAAACAAATGTAAAAGAAAATATAAAACTGAGCAAATCGACATTTCCTGGCAAATTTGACACATTAATCAGCAACCTAAACTACCAGGAAACTAACGGCATAATTATCGGTCCTGAATTTTGTAGAATATTCGCCGAACTAATCTTGCAATCTATAGATAAAAAGGTGTACAGAAAATTAAAACAAGGAGTTCACGGAATCGTCCACAAAGTGGATTATGAGATATACAGATATGTTGATGACTATTTTGTGTTTTTCAATGATGACCAACACAAAGACTTGATAACTAATACACTTCAACATCATTTAAAAGAATATAAACTCCATTTAAATTCTTCAAAAATAGTAATCTATGAGAAGCCGATTATCACTGAAATTTCTATCGCAAAAAAGAAAATCGCAGAACTTATTGAAGAAAAAGTTCAATACAATCTGGCAGAAATTTCAAAATCCGACTCCGAAACATTAACGAAAGGATCGATACATATAAATCCCCAAAAATTGATTACCAATTTCAAAATCATCATAAAAGAATGCGATGTTGAATACAAAAATATTTTGAATTACACGCTCTCAACTATAGAAACCAAATCAAAAAAAATTTTCATTGCATACAGCAAAACAGACAAAGATAACCATTCCGAAAAAAACTTTACAAAGGCTATTCGAGCCATATTAGAATTTACTTTTTTTATCTACTCCTCATCTCCCAGAGTCAATTCAACAATAAAACTATGTCGAATATTAAATATTTTTTGTGAATTCTTAAGTTCACCTATAATTAACGAAGACTCACGAAACAATATATTCAAATATATTTTCGACGAGACACGTTTCGCTCTGGAAAGAAATAAAGTAAATGAGTACGTTCAAGTGGAAACCTCATACCTACTAACATTCTTAAATGAACTAGGAAGAAACTTTTGGCTGGAAGAAATTTTGCTGGCTAGATACTTTAACATATTAGTAAATAAAGAAGGAAAGTTTCACAGCGCTCATAATTTAAATTTTTTATCCATTACGGTTTTATTGTATTACATGAAAAATAAGAAAAGATACAACTCTCTGAGAAGTTATATAATTGAAGAAATAAAAAAAATATTCCATATACAAAACAGTGAAAAAGTTAGACAAAACTGTGAAAAAACGATGCTTTTTTTTGACACAATATCATGCCCCTATATTCCAGATGAACTAAAAATAAATCTTCTTGAGTCACAAGGAATTACCGACTATCAACTACAACAAGACTTTATTAAATACAAAAACCATAATGGAAAAAAACAGCTTTGGTTTACAACGTGGGAAAACTTTAATTTCGGAAAAGAACTGGACACTAAGCAAAGTCAAGAAGTATACTGATAGTACGCGCCTCGGCCCAATTGCTCAGCTATACAGCAGCTCACACACACGCGCGAAGGTAGCTCCGTGTAACAGCAGCCCTACCTAAAGAAGCGGCCCGGGACGAGCCGCTTCTTACCTTTATATGTTTATTAATCTCTCCTTATAGAGGCTTTTCTAACTTCATCAAACCCCCAATCTTTTAACAATTTACCATTTTTAAATACTGGTTTTAATAAATTTTCGCGCTCGTTTAATTCATCTAATTGAACGGTTTGTATTGTTCCGGCCTCGTTTTTAATAACGGCTAGACGGCCTTTTTTAGATTGTTTGCCTTTGTCGGTGACTGGGTCTTTGTATATGTCTCGCCATTCGTTGTTGACACAAACGGCTGAGGCTTTCATGGCAAATTTTAATGTGTCGCGATTTATTTTTTGCAAAAGTTCGCCACCCATTCCAAAGGCGATGTTGTCGGCACTTATTTTATAGTTCTTTAGGTTTTCTAAAATTTCGCCAATGCTTTTTAATGAAATGCCATCGCCCTGTATGACCCGAATGTAATTGGGTAGTACGCGGTAACCTTTTTTGTTAACGGTAAAGCCAAATTTATCCATTAATAGTTCGATGGTTTCATAAACTATTTGTACTGGGTTGCCGCTGTCGGGTCTTATCACTAGGGTACCGCCGTTATTTTTTACCTTTTCTTTTAATTCACCACCCCAAATATTACCAACGGCATTCCAAAGGTCGTAAGAATCACTAACCACGGCGACTAGTTTGCCGTCGCCAGCAAATTGTTCCAGCATGTTGGCGTAGGCTTGTGTTTCGTTTTCTCTACCCCAAGCAGTAATGGTGCTGTGTTCTGCTGCTGGAATTGAAAACCCGGCCATATCGGCGCCGTAGTATCTTTTTGCAGCCACCAATGCACTCACGGTGTCGGTACCCATAAAGTTTACCAAGTGTGCTGCGCCACCAATGGCTGCAGATTCTTCACTGCTGGTACCGCGAGCGCCAAAATCGTGTAATTTAAAATTAATACCGTCTGTGGTATCGCAGGTTTCTAGCATGTTGGCCAAAATAACTTGTTTGCAATACCAGCTTTGGGTGGCAACGGTGGTTGGGTACCAAACGGCGCGCAAAAGTGCGGTTTCTATGTAGCTGGTTAACCATGCGCAATTTGGGTCGGTATTTTTAACCTGTGCTAACGCGGTTTTTACTGGTACAACGCTGCCTTCTGGTAAGGCTTCTATTTCTATGGGTAAAAATCCGTTGTAGGTTTTTAAAATATATTGCCAACCATCTTTGTTAAAAGGTACGCCGTGTGCCGCGCATATTTCTTCGGCTTCATCAATATTTGTTTGTGTAATGGGTTTTGTTAGATATTGTTTAATGAACATTTGCAAACCAAAAAACAATACGTTTTCAAACTGACCACCGCGCGCTTCGATATAACTAGAAACAAATGTGGTTTGCGGTGGGTACTGAAGATAGTGTGAGGTTTTGTAAGAATCTACGTTTAAAATAATGTTTTGACTGTCCATGACGGAAATCCTCCTGTCATTATCTATAAGCTGGGTCTTTCCCAACTTGTTAAATCGTGTTGGTTTATTGAGTTATTACATGCCTATCATTTCGCGAATGATAAAATAATGGTCTTCAAATAAATTACCGGGATTAATATCTGCAAGTGGCACCCACAGAGCATGTTTTGCATCGTCGCCACCTTTTACTTTAGGTAATTGCTGGCTGGGTTCTAGCTCGATGTAATAACTGTGGGTAATGGTTCTGCCTCTTTCTGATCGATGCGGATCATCAAAAACCTGTTGGCGCTTGATGGAGCCTTTTAATACCGGCGCCGGCACCTTAAGGCGCGTTTCTTCTTTTAGTTCCCGCAAACAGGCATCGACTAGTTTTTCGTTAGCGCCTACAAAACCACCGGGCAATGCAAATAAACCTTTACCGGGGCGCGCTTTGCGTTTTACCAATAATACATGACCACTTTGTACAACTACCGCATCAACCGTCACAAAGGTTGGTTGATAAGGTGCGTTAGCCCAAGCACTTTTGTATTTATTCACAAAGTGTTGTTCTTCTTTTAATTCGCGATAAGTATCGGTTGCACAAAATGCTTTTAATTGCTCTTTAACTGGTTTAGGTAACTCTTGTGCTGTATTTGCTGCAATGTAGTCTTCGCCAGAATCTGAAAATATTCGTGCGCGAATGGGCGTCGCGCTAATGCTATTAAAGTTTTCAACCTGTACCGCACGCCACTGTGGGAACAGATTAAGGTAATACGAACTTTGATCTTTGCTGTGACCAATTAAACCAATGCTGGGTTGTTTATGGGGAACGCTGTGATGCGCGGTGACCAAGCCGTTTACGGTAGCTTGAACATTTCTTACCCATGATTCGTCGTTATAAACATTATCCATTAGCGGCACAATATGCAGGCGTTCGTTATCGAGTTTATTGAAAGACGAACGAATCATTGCTTCACGCTCGGTAATTGTCCAAGGATTGCGTACCGATGGCGGTTGATGTGCCGAACCGCAAAGAATGATCATTTGTTTGGCTTGTGCCATGCCAGCCTGAATAACGGCTAGGTGACCTAAATGAAAAGGCTGAAAGCGCCCTATAAATACGAGGAAATCGAACGATTGATCGCTCATAACAGCAAACTCCTTGCTATTGATGTGTACAGAACTCGGTCTCTCCAAGTTCGTTAAACCTTATCAAAACCGTAATGTTGAATCCCAACATCGTTTCGATGAATACATAGTGGCTTAAAGACACTAACCTGTCAATACTTTGTTTTAAAGCCTCAAAAAACAATATCTAATATAAGAAACTCTGATTAACTCGGAGTATTCTATAGGAACCTCTGATTAACTCATCCATGATTTAATCAGAGGACAGAAATTG
>CALMJT010000003.1 GCA_937864365.1 uncultured Alteromonadales bacterium
AATATTAGTTGTTACGTAAACTGAAAGTTTTCGTTCTTGGTGTTTTTAAGTAAAGTGTTAAATTTGAGTAATTACGAAATCGTGGCAGCCAGTTTTTAGTAAAAAGTAGGTTTATGTTGGGCAGTTTTGTTCTTCTTAGTTTCAATGTGTAACGTGGTTGCATAAGGCAGAGCAGTTTCGTTCTTCGCAGCTCAAATTGGCAAACTTGATCGCAGAAAGTAAGGTAATTCAATGTTTAGTTGTATACTTTTAGCACGGCAAAATAGTTATTTTTGCAATTGTTCTAACAAGTTGCTCTTATTCGTTCCGGCCACAAAAGGCGTGGCCTTCACCGGACGCGCTAACGCGCGCCGCAAAGCAAAACGTTAGAACTACTCAGTGGTTTTATCGGTGGTAAATTTTAGGTGTTACGTAAACTGGAAATACTGGTTCTTAGTATTTTTAAGTAAAGTGCAAAATATTGGCAGCTACAAAATCGTGGTAGCCAATTTTTAGTAAAAGGTAGGTTTGCGTTGGGCAGTTTTGCTCTTCGTGGTTTCAATTAGTAATGTAGCTGCGTAGGGCTAGGTAGTTTCGTTCTTCGTGGTGTAAATTGGCAAATGTCGTTACAGAAAGTAAGGTAGCTTAAATGTTTAGTGGTACACATATAGCAATACAAAATAGCTATATTTATACTTGTTCTAACAAGTTGCTCTTATTCGTTTCGGCCACAAAAAGCGTGGCCTCCACCGGACGCGCTAACGCGCGCCGCAAAGCAAAGCGTTATACGTATTCTTTGTATTATTCTTGGTGAATTTAATCATTATTTTGTCGCTGAAGTTTGTCATTCTTGGTAGCTGAAGCTTCAGTAAACTAAAGTGTTAAATAGCTAACGTGGTAACCAATATTTTGCATCTTTCGGTCTGAAAATTAATCTCGTTCGTTCTTCATAGTCCGCGTCAAACTGTGGTAAGTTTTCAGTTTATTGGTCCGCATTTTAAAGCGGTAAATTCAACAAAAGTGGTGAAGGCTGGTTATGTTAAAAACGTATAACAAACCGCTCAAACATCAGGCAAAAACAGTGTTTTTGCCTTGGACTCGCCACTGCGTGGCTCGCTGTTTAGCGGGGCGTTAGAACTATTCAGTGGTTTTATTGGTAGTAAATTTTAGGTGCTACGTAAGCTGAAAGTTTTCGTTCTTAGTGTCTTCAAGTAAAGTTCTAAATGCGAGCAATTACGAAATCGTGGTGGCTAATATTTAGTAAAAGGTAGGTTTAAGTTGGGCAGTTTTGCTCTTCGTGGTTTCAATCAGTAAAGTGGTTGTATAAGGTTGGGTGGTTTCGTTCTTTGTGGTTTAATTTGGCAAACTTGGTAGTGGAAAGTAAGGTAACTTAAATGTTTAGTAGTACACTTTTAGTAATGCAAAATAGTTATTTTTGCAATTGTTCTAACAAGTTGCTCTTATTCGTTCCGGCCACAAAAAACGTGGCCTCCACCGGACGCGCTAACGCGCGCCGCAAAGCAAAGCGTTAGAACTGTTCTGGGGTTTTATAAGTGGTAAATTTTAGGTGTTACGTAAGCTGGAAGTTCTGGTTCTTGGTATTTATAAGTAAGGTGTAAAAGGTTGGCAGCTACAAAATCGTGGCAGCCAATTTTTGGTAAAAGGTATATTTACGTTGGGCAGTTTTGCTCTTCTTAGTATCAATGAGTAACGTGGTTGCATAAGGCAGAGCAGTTTTGTTCTTCGTGGTTTTAATTATCAAAACATGGTGCGCAAAGTCTGGTGGCTTCGTTCTTTATGGATCTAATTAGCTAACTTTGTCGCAGAAAGTAAGGTAACTTAAATGTTTGGTGGTACACCTTTAACACTGCAAAATAGCTATTTTTGTACTTGTTCTAACAAGTTGCTCTTATTCGTTCCGGCCACAAAAGGCGTGGCCTCCACCGGACGCGCTCACGCGCGCCGCAAAGCAAAGCGTTAGAACTTCTCAGGGGTCTTATAAGTGGTAAATTTTAAGTGTTATGTAAACTGAAAATTTTCGTTCTTGGGGCTTTCAAGTAAAGTGCAAAATATTTGCATCTACAAAATCGTGGCAGCTAATTTTTAGTAAAAGGTTTATTTACGTTGGGCAGTTTTGCTCTTCATTGTTTCAGTTAGTTGTGTGGCCACGCATAGGGTTTATTAGTTTCGTTCTTTGTGGCTTAATTTGGCAAACTTGGTAGTGGAAAGTAAGGTAACTTAAATGTTTAGTGGTACACGTTTAGCATTGCAAAATAGCCATTTTCGCAATTGTTCTAACAAGTTGCTCTTATTCGTTCCGGCCACAAAATGTGGCCTCCA
>CALMJT010000004.1 GCA_937864365.1 uncultured Alteromonadales bacterium
CTTGAGCTTCTGCGTTAACAGAGTCAGAACCGGCGCCACCGAGACCAAAGTTATTCTCTTGGAAGTTACCACCTTGTTCATCGAAACCGTATTGATATTGGATATCGTGAATAATGTTGTTCCAATAGAACAAGTTAGTGATTGCTGCGTTCAGTGAGTTTACCGGATCTGTGGTGAGATTTAATGGGAAATCACATACTTGACCCGCTGCGCAAGCTACTTCTGGCGTATCACACGCATTGTTTCCGTTTCGATCGGCACAGGCATGGGCGTTATTACCGACCATGATATTTGTGCCTGCATTAAACCAGCCGTTTGGAGATGCGTTAGGATCTTCTGGGTTAACCACAAGTACGCGAGCGTCATTTGGTGGTAATGGTGTGGTGTGAATTGGACTTTCTACAGGTTCTGGATAGACACGGAATGTAGCGTCTTTTGTTAAATCAAAGCTGGTTAATAGCGCACCGGTTTCTGCATCAATGGTAACGTCTGGCCATGCGTGATCCATTTTAAATTGGAAATTCCACGCAAGGGTTACGTTGCCCGGTGTTACAGGAACCAATACCAAACTGGCTTTAATGGGGTCTGGTGACAATTGCGCTTGGGCAATCATTACCGAAGATTGAGCATCTGCTAGAGATTCCATAACAGCCGGATCAGCTGATAAAGGTACGTTTAATTCACGAGCTGCAGCGCTAACCGCGGCTTGAGCATTAATAGCAGGTGTCATGGTTTTTACAGAAGAGGCTAGGTTGGGAATAAAATCATTATTCACCATACTGATTTCGCCAGCTTTTGTAACGTGTACTTGCATTTGTCCGTTATAAACCGGAACACCTTGCAAGTTTTGCTCGAAATAAAAGTGCGTAACACCGCTTATAGATTCGACAACATCGGTAATTTTCATACCGCGCAAATCGTTTGCGGTTAAACCTAATACATCAATATTACCGTTAATAAACGCTCGCGCTACTGCTTGAGGGGTTTGCGCGCCCTTGCTTGGTAAGGTTAAATTTCCTGTTGCGTTTGCTAATGTACGCGTTGCCCCAAAAGCAGAAAAGGTCGCAGAAATATCTGGATTGACCTGACGCATTGCGTTAATGGCCTGCATTTGTGCAGTGTTTGGTGCACGCAATGCCGCCAAAGGTACGTTAGTGGGTCTGTTGTCGATATCACGACTGAATTGAGTTTGCCCAATTTGAGCATCAACCGTAGTCGACAAACCTAATGCTAAAAGCGGTGCAGTTAGCAAAGGAAGATATTTTTTCTTAAACATAGAAGAATTATTTTTCCCGCTCGATTTTTTGTAAGTCACAAACACCTCCAAGGCAGTGGCAGTGTGAGGATGAAACCTGACTTTTTTAACTTATTCGATAAATATCGAAACGCTTTAAAAACAACATAAAGCTGGGTCAGGATATTCCTATTCATAGCACTCACAATTACTGAGTTATGAATTATTTTAAGCTCGGTTTGTTCTCTAGAAAGTTGATAAAAGTTTACTTAGTGCGAGAACAAAGTTAACAACGCATTAACAAAGTCTCTCCTCACTATCAAACACGTATAAGTTTTAAAAAGTTAGGAAAAATACACAGTTTAAACAGGCTTGCTGGAAGAACTTACAGGGCAGAATATTTTTTTATTGCGTTGGTTATGATGAATTTAAATTACAGAAACTTTTTTTAGCGATTTTCGAATTTCTAAAAAAGTTGACTAGGATTACGCTGTAGAGAGAGTTTTCTGATGATTATGAGAAATTTATTAGAAAACCTATAAGATAGGAAACTCTGATTAACCTAGAGTTTCTCGCGACACAAGGATGTGTCGCCAAT
>CALMJT010000005.1 GCA_937864365.1 uncultured Alteromonadales bacterium
TCACTTACCGTTCTTGAAATTGGCGACACATCCTTGTGTCGCGAGAAACTCTAGCTTAATCAGAGTGTTCTATAATGATTTGATCACTGATTGAAATCGATATTATGTTTTTATCTTCAAAAATTATAATTAACTAGGATTCTCACCGGGATCGATATATTTACGTTGTTAGAAGCTTTCTCAACGAAATTTCAATTTTTTAACAAATGCTAAATCTTAGATGTAGAATAAATTTTAAAAGTATTTGAATACGTATCGATAAAAAAGGTAGTTTGGGAGAGGACAATAAAAAAAGCCCGGTGGGCCCGGGCTATTAATGATGGATTAGGCAGTTTTTACAACAAGGAAACATCAAATGGTAGCGATTGTATATGTTCAATATGCAATCTAAGTCAACTTCGGGCAATGGGTTCAACTAAAAAACACGTTTTAATTAAAAGGAATAAATCCCATTAATTAAAACGTAAGCCTCTTTCAATCTAGTTGAACCACAAGTTAACTACCATCTAACCGTAAACAAATTTTAAGGATTTGTTTGTCTAACCATTTAATCAATATCAAACCCAGTCGCGATCTTGTAAAAAATATTCCGTTAAGCGTGCTTCTTCACTACCAGGCTCCGGAGAGTAGTTATATTCCCAGCGTACTAGAGGCGGTAGAGACATTAAAATAGATTCGGTGCGGCCGCCGGTTTGCAAACCAAACAAGGTGCCTCGGTCAAACACAAGGTTAAATTCAACGTAGCGACCGCGACGGAATAATTGGAAGTCTTTGTGTTTTTGTTCGTAAGGTGTGTTTTTACGTTTTTCTAAAATAGGGCAAATGGCTTCGGCGTAGCTGCTACCAACCGATTGTATAAAGGCGAAGGATTTCTCAAAACCCCACTCGTTTAAATCATCAAAGAATAAACCGCCAATACCGCGGGGTTCGCCGCGATGTTTTAAGTGGAAGTATTCATCACACCATTTTTTGAAGCGTGGGAAGGTTTCTTTGCCAAAAGGCTCACAAGCGTTTTTCGCGGTTTGGTGCCAATAAACACAGTCTTCTTCAAAACCGTAATAAGGGGTTAGGTCATAACCGCCGCCAAACCACCAAACGGGTTCTTCGCCTTCTTTTTCGGCAATAAAGAAACGCACGTTTGCGTGGCTCGTAGGTCCAAATGGGTTTTCTGGATGAATAACCAGTGACACACCCATGGCTTCAAAATTGCGCCCGGCAAGTTCCGGGCGATGAGCCGTAGCAGAGGCTGGCATTTGAGCACCGGTGACATGAGAAAAGTTGACGCCGCCTTTTTCAATAACACCGCCGTTGGCGATGACACGAGTGCGACCGCCGCCGCCTTCAGGGCGCTCCCAGTTCTCTTCAACAAATTTTGCCTTGCCATCTACTTTTTCTAAAGCGCTGCAAATTTCGTCTTGTACCTTAAGTAAATACGCTTTAACAGCGGCTTTGTCCACGGTGCTCATTGTTTTATGCCTCTTTATTTCGTCCCTAGACGTTAGAAAACTTGCGTGTTGGTATCCGAACCGAACGCGCGCAGTGTAACAAGCAAGAATATGGAATAAATGAGATAAATCAAGCGCAACGCAAGACAGCACCGCTTAAAAGGTCGCGAATTTGAGTGGGTGATTGCAAATTACCAACTTGGCCCGGTGCATAATATAAAGGTTCGGCGGGGAAATATTTACGCACTTGCAGTTGGGTTTTTGCCGCGGGTAAGCCGCCGGGATTGGCGGAGGTAGACACAATCGGCCCGCCAAAACGAGTACACAGCGCCTGTACAACCGGGTGATCGCTTACGCGCACAGCCAATGACTGATGCACACCACGAACCCAAGGCGGTGCAGTACCGTTATGGGGAATCACCCAAGTATTTGGCCCCGGCCAAGACTGCTCTAATGTGTGTAAATGTTCATTAGAAAGACCTTTCAAAAACGGCAATAATTGCTCAATATTAGCGGCAACCAAAATAACGCCTTTTTTATAGGGTCTTTGTTTTAAATGCAGAATTTTAAACACCGCCTGCTCATCAAACGGATCACAACCCAAACCCCAAACGGCCTCGGTGGGGTAGGCGACTACCTCGCCACGATGTAGGGCTTGGGTTGCTTGAATAACCTTAGAATTTAAAAGCCAATGCTGCATAGCCAAATTAACCTAATCCAATTAAATAACCAGAGTATATAAGATAGAACAGGGTTAAAACTGTTAGAGAGAAAATAATGGATGATAACGAAATAAAAATAGCACTCTCTAGAATTGCTAACGTGAATGTAGAACGTTTGGTTGCTATTAGTACTAGACAAGCGTTTAGATTATATCCTTTTATTTTTGATGAATCAGGTAGCACCCATTTTATGGGTAGAAATGAAGAGTTTACCCAAATATTGTGGCGTACACTGTGGTTAAGTTTGTGCTTTAAGAAGAGTCTATTAAATGATAACGACTATTTAACCCAACTGTCGGGCACAATTGGTATCGGCAGAAATGCTATGGGCAACAATAGGAATCGATATGCAGCAACAGCAGCCGATGTAATTAGTTCTAACGGCCGTGTAATAGACTTCATTAATTATAATGATAAGTATGAGCATTCCGTTACTCAAGCTGACAATGCTTTTTCTAGGGCTGTTAGAGGAGATCATTTACCTAGCGACTTCTCCAAATATTACAAAATTGCCTTTATAGATGATATTCAAAAATCCCAAAATTTAGAAAGACTCTATACCTATCCATTGTGGAATTTTGAGGTTAAAGGGACATATGAAATTCAGAAATCGTTGATGTATAAATATTTTACCGAACGAAAGTTGGATCTCGAAACAGAAATTTTAAAAAAATTGTTCTCGGGTTTCGATTATAGCGACTATTTAAATCTCAACTGGAAAAAACTGGAAGAAAGAAGAGATTATTTCTCTAAAAGAGATTACCCAAAAGTTGAAAAATATAAACCAGGAACCCAATTTACTTCAGAGGCGGCTAGCAACCAAGACCACCTTAATCGCGAACCAATTGCCAAAGCCCTAGCAAATTGGTTGATGGATAAAGCCAATAAAAACCATATTACCATTGGTTTGTTTGGTGACTGGGGTATGGGTAAATCAACCTTTGTGGAATTAATTAAAAAACAATTAACCTATCAAAGGGCGTTATTTAACAGAAAGAATAGCGCATTTAATGACGCTACACATTTTATAACCGCTGAGTTTAATGCCTGGAAATACGAACGCAGCGGTAATATTCAAGCTGGGCTTGCGCACCAAGTGATTGAAGGTTTGTTAAATGATTTAACTTGGTATCAAAAATTATTTTTAACCCTTAAATACACCCTTGCTAAACATCGTTTTAAATTTATTCGCTTGCTGATTATATTGGATGTTTTGTTGGTGTTGGGTTTTGTTGCTTCAAAACAATTAAGTGGCGATTTAAAAGTTTTATTTTGGGGCTTCGATTTAACCTTGATTGCGCTGGTTGCAAGAGACCAAGGTAAAAAATTATTAGCCCATCCGTTAGCCAAAGAGCTTAAAACCTATTTGCGTTTACCTCATTTTGGCGAACATTTGGGTACTATTCCCGTAATGCGGGAGCAGTTAGAAACATTAATTAAATTGCGATTAGAACATTCTCATCGTGATATGCATGCCGGATTTTTTCGTGCAAAAAAACTTGATAACCAACGGTTTTTATTGGTGGTTGATGATCTCGACCGTTGCAGTCACGAAGGTGTGGTAAAAACCTTTGAGGCCGTGCGCTTGGTGATGGATTTACCCAATGTAATCGTGATTATTGCCATTGACCAACGCATTGCGTTGGCATCTTTAGCATTGCATTACCAAGATATCTCTAAACATCACCAAGCAGACCCCATTGGCATTGCACGGGATTATCTCGGTAAGGTGATTCATTTACCCATTACACTCGAAGAACCGGCTGCAGACGACGTAGAGAAATTTTTGCGTAATGAATGGCAAAAAGTTGGAGACGTAAAATCCAATAAAGAGTTACAAGATATAGAATCGATAATAAAACCCAAGGTAATAAATGGTTCTATTGGTGATTCTAACGGGCAGCCAATTACCAACAATACAACACAATCTAACGAGGACTCTGGAAACAGTAATAGCGATAATCTAGAAAATTCTGGGTCCGACAAACCTGAAAACATTCAACCTATACCCGATTCGCCACTAGAAAAGTTAGCTGAAAATCATCAAGAAACTCCTCCAGATGACTTACAAATAATTGAAAGCAGTTATCAAAAAGGTTTAAGCGAACAACAAGAAACACTGTTTATTGAATGGGTTAAAAAACTAAGTATATCCAACCCGCGCCGGTTAAAACGCTTAACCAATGCTTATGCGTTAATTCGTCATTGTTTTGTGGCAGAAGATAGCGTTGACAAATCGCAGGAAGAACAAAAACCCTACTCGCGATTGGTGATGTTAATTTGGTTGGAGTATGTAAACGAATTAAACCGTAATCAAAGAGCGCAGGTTTTAGAGGTATTTAAATTAAAGGATATTCCAGAATTAAAGCTTGAAAAAATCAACGACGATATAAAACAGTATTTAACCGAAGTGCGTGATTATGTGGGTATGGAAAATATCGAATTAATTTATAACCAAGTTAAAAATTTTGTGCTACCGGCTATTGATGGTGTTGATGAAGTTGTTGCTACTCCAGATTCTATGTCTTGGTAAAATGTAAGGTTGGGAAGGTTTTTATGAATTTTTATTTATCAAGGGAATATGATTATTTATTGTATTTCGCTAACCTATTAAATGATCAAAAAAATCATAGAGATAATTGCAGCGGATAATTCTATTTCGCGCGAAGATGCCGAATACCTCAGCCGTTTCTTTTGGCGCATGGTTGATATGTCTATTGAGCTAGAGAACCATACCGGAGCATCGCTATTTGAAGAATCGAACGAGTTTTGGAACGAGAAATTAATGTTGTCTATTTCTGGTTTTATAGAGAAACAAGGTTTTGAGAGCGTGTGGAATAGAGTGGTTGATGAACAGTAATTTTTTGTATTAATTGATCTAACACTTTAGTTATTTTGAGCGTAAACTTGAGTAAAGATAACCGACTAAAAAAAGATATTGCTTACAATCTCAAAAAATTATTAAGAGGTTGTGTTATGAAAAAAAGTATGACTTTGTTTTTGCTGCTTGGGGTTTTTTCTGCAACTACGAACGCTGGATTTATTCCCAGTGTAGAACCCAAAAATATTTACGGCGCCAATTCGATTCAATTTGGCATCGACAGCCCACCAGAAGATACTTGTTCTTTTCATAAAAGAAATTTTCGATTTGTAGCAACTACAGATAGCGGTAAAAATATTTTAAGTATATTACTCGCCACTAAGCTTTCGGGTAAGAAAATCAATATTTGGTATAACGCTGCTGAGAATCCTGGAACGACAGAGACAAATGGTTGTACGGAGATTGGTTTGAGTGAGGTGTACCAAATCGGTATTGCAGAATAGTTGATTTAATCAGAGTTTTTTAGAAAGAATAATTTCATTAGAGAATTATTCTTTCTACCCTTCCGTCGATATGGCTAATTAAGCCATCCAGTTCTAGATTTAAAATTTCTACTAATAGTTGCTCGATAGGTATTTGAGTTTTTTCTGCCAGTAGGTCGATGCTGGTGCTTTCGAAGCCGATGGTGTTGAGAAGTAATTTTTGCTCGGGTGTTAGAGGCAGTTGAGGAGCTGTGTCATTACCATTTAGCTGCTGTAGCTCGATTAATTCTTGGTGTTTTTCGGCTAATAACCCGCTCAGTTCATCAATAATGTCTTGGCTGCTTTCAACCAGTTTTGCGCCTTGTTTTATGAGTTGGTGGCAGCCTTTTGCAAGTGGATTATGAATGGATCCGGGTATGGCGAAAACTTCGCGGTTTTGTTTGAGTGCGGTGTTGGCGGTAATCAGTGAGCCACTTTGAATTTTTGCTTCTACCACCAAGGTACCGAGGCTTAAGCCGGAAATAATTCTGTTGCGCTTTGGAAAACTCGATCTGAGTGGTTTTGCGCCGAGAGGGAATTCTGTGATTAAACAACCACCTCTGTTAATAATTTGTTCGGCCAATGCTCGGTTAGACGCCGGGTAAATTTGGTCAATTCCCGTTGCCATAACCGCAAGGGTTTTGCCCATGGCGTCTAGTGCGCCAAGATGCGCGGCGCTATCGATTCCAAGTGCTAAGCCGCTGGTAATCACAAAGCCATTGGTGGCAAGGTGTTTGGCAAATGCGCGTGCGTTTTGTGTGCCTTGTTCCGAGCAGTTACGACCACCAACAATTGCGAGATTGGGTAGATGCAAAGCGGTGGTGTCACCTTTGGTGTAAAGAACCGGGGGCGGGCTGGATATCTGCGCTAATAATCTTGGGTAATTATTACTGCCAAATTCAATCACATTGGCGTTTAAATCTTGCAGTCGCAGAGCGGTTTTACTCAAACATTGTAGTAGTTCTGAGTTTTCTGGGTGGTTGATATAAGCCTTAAATAAGGCTGCAGAGTCGGGTTTTAGCAGTTGAAAAACGTCATTGGGATGCTTGAGAAGCTGCTCGGCATTTTGGTGAGCGCAAAGTTGTTTGATCAACTCAGTTGGCGATTTAAACGAGAGTTGCTCTAACAAAAGCGCCGCAAGTTGCGAGTTAGAAAAGGAGCTTTCAGGAAGGTAATCGCGAAGATTGATAGTTGGTTGAATCACACGCCCTCCTTGGCGTTAAGCTCCGATGTGCGGTACGTTTTTCAGAAGTTGCGTACCGGGCTGTAAAGCTTGTCGTTTACGTTAATGGGGCGCTCGGCCTCTAAAATTAATGCGTAGCTGACTTTCTCGAAAGTTCTAAACACCATGGCGATACCAACACGTTCTTCTGGCAATTGCACAATGGAATCGGCAATGCGGTCGCGAATGGTTTCGCCTTCTTTATAGATGGCTAGCACATCACCGGGCTCAAGTTGCTCGCGAACGCCTTTATTCAGCACTAACACGTCAAACTTACCAGCGTGGGTTAGGCCGTCTTGAACTTCTAGGATTAGACCCTGGAAGTTCTCATCATCAGGAGCTGATGGGAAAAAGGTTGGATCGATTGCGCGTTCTTCGTTGGGTAATAAGCGATCACCAACGGTAATTTCAGCGGCCATACGGTTAATCTGCATGGTAGCAACTTCGCCTTGTAAGGCATTTAACCGGGCGCTGCCAACATCTTTGGATCGATATCCCAATACTTCTTTGGTTAATGGATCGACGTATTCATCGCCCAGACGGTAAAGGTTGTAAGCAGAAATATCGGGATTAAACTCGCCCCGAGCGTAGACCTTGTCGCCAGCACCGAGCAGGATGCGTTTTTCTTGGCCGCCGAGCACATAAGGAGCGTGTTCAAAAGTTGGCTTTTCTAACACACGATTCTGATTTAAGAATGCGTTGATAACGTCTAACGGAATGGCAGGAATGGCTTCTTCCAGCGGAATTACGCGTACCGCAGGCGCTAATTTAACGGTATTGGGATCGCCGCCAACGGAGCGTCTGGGGGTTAGGCGTTGCGTGCGCTTGTCGATAGTTAGGCGAGGCTGACCATCGAGATAAACCAAGCGAACCACATCACCGGGGAAAATAAGGTGAGGGTTGTTGATTTGCGGGTTTACATGCCAAATTTCTGGCCACATCCAAGGATTTTCGAGGAAGGTTGCTGAGATATCCCAGAGCGTGTCGCCTTCAACAACGATGTATTCGTCGGGGTGGTTCTGGCGTAATTGCGCCTGTGCTAGGGCATCAACACTGAACGAAAAGCTTAAAATAGCACTGGTGATAGCTGAAAAAACGAGCTTTTTGAAGCGAATTTTCATGGAACGCGATCCTATGCACTTGGTTTAACCAAGTTCGTTTGGGTATTTGCAAGGGCTTAAAGAGCTAAGTCTCTAAGCACGAAAGTCCTTTGGCAATAGCCGCATCTATAACGACTGTGATATTTTAGCCAAATAACCCAGCAGGTTGATCGGCCAATGTTGCAAAACAAGACTTAGTCACAATATTTGCTTTGACATACGGCAGAAAATCGACGCTTTTTGCATTCTGGTCGATAATTTGCGGTGAGACACCGCGTATTTTTAGTCGCGAGACTAAAAACTGGGACTTTTCTGCAGTAAAAATCCGAGCCTGATCATAATGTTAGCAGCGGTTGTTGCGTATTTGCTAGAGGTTTGTCACAAAGGCATCGGTCAAATCCGTTTAATCCTGAATATCATTGGTATAAAAGTATGGCATTGTTAGAGATTTTAGAGTTTCCAGATCCACGTTTGCGCAAGGTGGCTGAACCTGTCAAAGAAGTGGATGATGGTATACGTAAAATCATTGATGATATGTTCGAGACCATGTACAACGCGCCAGGCATCGGCCTTGCGGCGACGCAGGTCAATATTCACCGCCAAATTATCGTAATTGATGTCTCAGAAGACCAAAGTGAGCCACGGGTATTTATCAATCCAGAAATTCAAGTTGTTGATCAAGACTTATTCAGCTACGACGAAGGTTGTCTTTCTGTACCGGGATTTTACGAAACCGTTGAGCGCCCTAAGCATGTGACCGTAAAAGCGCTTGATCGTAACGGTGAAGCCTTCGAGATTCATCCAGAAGGTTTGCTAGCGGTGTGTATTCAGCATGAAATGGATCATTTGTCGGGTAAGTTATTTGTTGATTACATTTCGCCCATGAAGCGCGATCGCATTCGCAAAAAACTCGAAAAACAACATCGCTTACAAGCGTCTTAAACAACAGATTCTTGAAAGCTCAGTTGCGCATTAATGAGCTTTATATTCAAGTGTTCTGTTTTATGTTTGGGTGTCGTGGCTGGGCCGCGATACCTCATAAATCATCATCACACCAAATTCGTTTTCTTTTTTCAGACTTCTCGTTTTTCATCTTTCCCGGTGAATCGTTATAATCGCCGCCTTTAAGCCAGACATAACTAAGATGTAAGTGCTTACACACAAAATTTCTGAGATCTAACGTGACCCAATCTTCTTTGAATATTGTTTTTGCCGGAACACCGGATTTTGCCGCTGCACATTTGCAAGCTCTTCTAGAAAGCCATCACAAGGTTATTGCCGTTTACACACAACCCGATCGCCCGGCGGGACGCGGTAAAAAGCTGCAAAAGAGCGCGGTTAAGCAAGTCGCCGAAGCTTACAATTTACCGGTTTACCAGCCCCTGAATTTTAAAGCGCAAGAAGATCGCGACCAGTTGGCGGCATTAAGTGCCGATATTATGGTGGTTGTGGCCTACGGTTTAATTCTTCCTGTAGCGGTACTAGAAACACCACGCTTAGGTTGTGTAAACGTGCACGCATCACTTTTGCCGCGCTGGCGAGGTGCTGCGCCGATTCAACGTGCGGTTGAGGCCGGTGACGCAGAAAGCGGCGTGACCATTATGCAAATGGAGAAGGGGCTTGATACCGGTCCCATGTTGGAAGTGGTTAAGTGCGAGATAACCGCGACTGAAACCGGCGGCAGTTTGCACGATAAACTCATGAATATGGGATCTCCGGCGTTGATTAAAGCCTTGGATGACCTCGCGTTAGGTAAGGCTGTGCCCGAGGTTCAAGATCACGATGCGGCCAACTATGCTTCTAAAATTGAAAAGCCCGATTTGGATATAAACTGGCAGGAATCAGCCGAGATTATCGAGCGTAAAATCCGCGCGTTTAATCCATTTCCGGTGTGCTTTAGCGACCTTAATGGTGATCGTATTAAGCTGTTTGATGCCAAGGTGGTTTCATCGACACAATCAAGCAATCCAGGGGAAATTCTCTCAGTGGATAAGTCTGGAATCGCGGTAGCTTGCGGTGAAGGTGCGCTGGTGTTATCGAGAATTCAGATTCCTGGCAAAAAACCTATGGCAATTGCCGATCTACTTAATGGTTACAGCGATAAATTTCAGCCGGGATTTGTTTTTAAATCGGCGCTTTAACCTAGGCTTTGATAAGCCAATTCAACATTTACCAACCGTCGGTGATTTCTGGCGGTTGCCGTTTTAGTCCACTGATAAAATTACTTCGCCAATGACCAATGTTCGTCAAATCGCTGCGCTTACTCTAACCAGACTCGCTCGTGATCAAGAAACGCTAGCCCAGTTGTTACCTAATGCCAGCAAACAAGTTGCCGACGTTGATCGTGCTTTATTACAAGATCTCTGTTTTGGTACTTGCCGCTGGTATCCGCGTATCAAGCAAGTGTACTTACAGATGATGGATAAGCCTTTCAAAGAAAAGGATACCGATCTGGAAATGCTGATGTACATCGGTATTTATCAGCTGGGTTATAGCGAAATTGCCGAACATGCAGCAATCAGCGAAACGGTGGACGCTGTTAAAAAATTGCAGAAACATTGGGCGGTTAAATTAATTAACGCACTTTTGCGCCGCTATCAGCGCGAAAAAGATGCGCTTAACCAGCAGGCGATAGACTTTAACGAGCAGGGTTTGTACGCGCATCCTAATTGGTTAATAAAAGCCGTTACCAAATTTTGGCCGAATGAAGCCGAGGAAGTGTTTGCGGCGAATAATGCCCATCCACCGTTTGTGATTCGCGTTAATGCACAGCAAAACACGCGCGATCACTATTTAAGTTTGTTGAGTGATGCAGGCATTGGCGCGACGGCTTGTGAATTTTCAGATGTGGGAATTCGCCTAGACCAACCAACGGCGGTGCAAAACCTACCCGGATTCGAGCAAGCGGCTTGCAGCGTACAAGACGAAGCTGCGCAATTCGCGGCAACCTTATTGGATTTACAACCCGGACAAACCCTATTGGATGCCTGCGCCGCTCCCGGCGGTAAGACATTGCATATTTTAGAGGCCGAGCCCGAGCTTGCCCGTTTGGCGTGTTTGGATATTTCTAACAAGCGCTTACGACGTGTGGAAGAAAATCTGGTCCGTGCCGGTGTTGAGTTTCAATACGACACGGTTTTGGTTCATCAATACGCAGAAGATTCCAGTAAGTCGGTGAGTTTGGTGGCCGGCGATGCCTTGGTGACGGAGCAATGGTGTGATGGGTCGGTGTTGTTTGATCGTATTTTGTTGGACGCGCCTTGCTCGGCAACGGGAGTTATTCGTCGCCATCCCGACATCAAGTTGCTGCGTTTGGCAAACCAAATAGAAACGCTGGCAAATTTGCAGTTAGAAATCCTGCGATCACTGTGGACAAAACTTAAGCCTGGCGGACGCTTGGTGTATGCGACCTGTTCTATTTTTCCCGAAGAGAATACCGAAAACATCGCACGCTTTTTAACAGAACAAACCGATGCTGTTGAGATAAAAATCGATGCGCTTTGGGGAATAGAGCAGATTCACGGCAAACAACTTTTGGCAAAAACCAACGGTCACGACGGCTTTTATTATTGCGTGTTAGAAAAAGCCCAGTGCTAGCTTGCTTTCATCTGCTGGATTTTTAATTAAGGAAACTCTGATTAACCTAGAGTTTCTCGCGACACAAGGATGTGTCGCCAA
>CALMJT010000006.1 GCA_937864365.1 uncultured Alteromonadales bacterium
ACGTTAAGAGTGGAATTTAGATTTGAGTAATTTCTAAGCGAGAAACTAACTACTTTTTTTACGAGGAGAAATAACTACTTTTACACGGCAGAAAAATTACTATGCGCTAAGCAGAAAAGAACTTGAAGAAAAATGATATAAGCCGAGGAAAATTTTATATGTAATAAATTTCTACAGATAATATTTGTACAGATAACATTTACACAGACAGTATTTACACATAAAAAAGAAATACTGCTTTTACAATTACTCGTTTCTCATCAAAGAGAAAAAAGCGCACATGGTTTAGTATTAATAACAACTAAACGTAATTGGTAGCGGGGGCCGGATTTGAACCGACGACCTTCGGGTTATGAGCCCGACGAGCTACCAGGCTGCTCCACCCCGCATCAACGTCGTGTCTTTGAAGTGTTTTACTACCTCGCCAACAGAGGCTGCGCATTATAGGGAGGAGCATATGCAGGGTCAAGCGATTAAATGAAAAAAATTTTAAATACTTTAAATTCGCTCACCCAACAAACAAATAGCAGTTTTTTAAGTCAATTTAGCGAGTTTTCGATCGGTAGAATGCAAAAAAGCTCGTACACACAGATAAAGCACAACACCATTCAGCAAGTGCCAAATAAAATGTGTTCCCAGTGGGAAAGCATTACAGATCTGATTATCGATGGTTCGAAACGACAGCGAAACAGTAAAAACGGCGGCCGCACCAATCAACATCCAACTCGAAGGTTGATTCGTTATCTTGTGATAGATACCCAAGCCAAGCACAAAGGCCAAAGGTGCTAAGTAAGATTCTGAACCGTTAACCTCTAAGGGCAATCTACCAATCAGAGTTCCTAATACCAGGAACGATATCAACGCGATAGCCACAGTTACTAGTGAGACTTTAACAACATAGCGAAGATAACCGCCCAAAAACACCAATTGAAACAGCGTGATAGGGCCAACATCGGCCATTAGAGACCAACGATTAGCAAGTGTATGAAACGCACTACTGCCCACACCTATGGCAACCAGTAATGCCATCATGGCCAGAAGCACAATTCGTTCACCGGCTTCAAGAAAGGGAAAATTAGCACGCGCACGGGGAATTAAAACAATAAAAGCAATTATGAACGCTAGGTTGGTAACAGCATTGAAAGGTTCTGCCCAAAAACTCGCGTCCAGTCGCTCGCAATAAAAATCGATCATTCGTTCTAAATGGCCTGTTCAGTGTGGATAAAATTGGTTATCGAATCAAACCATGTACACACTCAGAATGCTAGATATTCCCATAAAAACAGGCCAAAGCAAGCTGCAAAAAACTCCAATCAATAAGATCCGAAGCAACTTGTTACGATCAAATTAACCCTAATTCAATACAATCACAGCAACGTCAATACAACCAAAACAACGTTAACACAACCAAAGCAACGCAAAATATTACGCGACCCAATTGTTACGAGTTATCAACTAAGCAATCGGCTCTTCTTCAAAATCATTGAGCGCTTCACAACGAATTCGTTCTTTAGCGCTAGCACCTAATAACTTGGCAAGCCAAGGCGGTGGATTATGGGCCATAACTTTTTGCAATCGGCCTAAAACCTCACGAGCTTCGCCGCCACTGATTTCTTTAATGGGATAAACACCGGCACGAATGACCTTTGCTGCCGCAGGTCCGCCGACAGACACAAAATAACCCACATCACAGTCGTTAATTAAATTGGCTCTAAAAAGGTTTTTATCGTCCGAAAAATCCGCCTGTAATGCAGAGCGCGCATCAATTAACTTTAATTCGGTAGCACTCATCTGATAAATTAAATAGCGAATGCAAGAACCAAAATGCCCATTAAGCTGCTCCTCACTATTAGAGGCCACCGCAACGCGAATACTGCCTTCAACCGGGCCGTTAAAGGTTTGCAGTTCAAATCGCGTTTCTTCGGCATTATCACCCCAAAGAATCCGTACAGCCTCTTTCATTTCCTCCAAGCCAATACCAATGTCTTCGCCATCTTCCTCACCATCTACGCTGGCAAAGCTGGTTTTTAAATCGGTGACAGTTACTGTTTTTAAAGTATCTTCGGTAATTTCACCGTCTAAGCGTGAAAATATAATTTCTAACAACTGGCCAACCGAAATACCCGGTAAAACTCTTGCTGCCAAAGCAATTTTTAGGGCAGCTTCGCGATCTAAATTAGGGGCAGTCATTAGATTAACTCCACAAATATAGAGAAATTTATGAAAGGAAACGCCAGATGATCCAGTGTTTCCGAAGTTGCAAAGATGTATTAACAATTTCAATAAAAAACTCTGATAATCGCAGAGTTTCTAACAACACTAAATGTGTCGTTAGTTTCAAGAACGGTAACGGATTGAAATTGTGAATTAATTAAAAACGAACGTATCGGAGAATGCTAAAGAGAAATTTGCACCAAACCAGTTGGTTTAGCATTCCACTCATCAAATGTAAACGCACTAATGCTTAACGCGTGCAGTTCGCCACTGGCTAGCTGATCGGTGAAACCCGATAATACCAACTGCTGACGTTTCATTTTACTCATACCATCAAACGTATCGCTTACAATGGTAACGTTAAAATCACAATCTGCACCACTAACTTCAATCTCTGCATCACTTACGGTTTGCAGTATTTTTTCTTCAACGGTACTGATTTCCATAACTGCAACTCTCTTAAACCAATGACGCTACAGATGCTTTTGTTAAACTACCGTCGGCAACCATGTCGCAAATAATATCGCTACCACCAATTAATTCACCATGAACAAATAATTGAGGAAACGTTGGCCAATTTGAAATCTTAGGTAAACGCTCACGAATAAAGGGTGACTTCAACACATTAACGTAAGCAAACTCGATATTGGCCGATTTTAGTGCTGCCACCGCGGCTTTAGAAAAACCGCACTCGGGCGCTTCGGGAATACCTTTCATGTACAAAATAACCGGATTAGAAGCAATTTGATTTTTAATTTTTTCTTCAGTAGTACTCAAAATATAATCCTCTCAGAAAGTGAACCGAAAAATAAAACTCCGAACCTACTATGTTTATACTGCCAACGATAAGGTTTGCTGGGCAGAGTCTATGCTCAGACCTTTATTAACGTGTTTTAGCCACTTTAAAATTTTAGGTGTAGATGCAACATCTAGAGCGGTAAACTCATCAAGCGTTGCCAATTTAGGATTAGCGCCCGCTTTTAGCAGAGTAAATACCATCGCTTCGCGGCCAGCAGAGGCCGCATAAATTAGAGCGGTGGCACCGTTATCGTTTTGGGTATCAAGATTAGCTCCGGCATCAATTAACGTTTGTAAGGTATGCTCATCATTACCATAACAAGCCAACCAAACTGCCGTATTGCCATCGTTATTCGTTGCATCCAAATCAGCGCCGCGATCAATTAACTCTATAACATATTCGGTTTTTGCATTTCGCGCTGCGTACATCAATGCCGTCTCACCATTAAAACCTTTTCGATTTAAATCGTTACACGAATAACCGTGGTCATTTAACCAGTCGCAAACGTGTTTTGGCATTTTTACTTGATGTGATTTAACCCATTCTTCATACCCGCCAATGAGGCTAAATACTTTCTGGAAACCGAAATCCATAAATAAATCTGCCATTGCTTCACTTTCTGAGCCGTCGTCACAATACAACAGAACCGACAAATGTTTATTCATGTTCTGAAGAAACATTTTTAAGTTTTCTTTGCCAAAATTTAACGCATTGGTGATATGACCACAGCGGTACGAAAGTCTGTCTCTTAAATCAAGAATAATAACATTCTCTTGTTCAATCAAAGCGTTTGCTGTCGACACGTTTATGCTAGAAAACGGATTCATGCTTCACCTCGGGTTTCGAACTTGGCAATAAACTCACTTCGCGCAAGTAATTAGAAGTTAAATGTAATTAAATAGAAGTTGTTAAGCTTGCAAATCTCTCTGTACTTTGATTGTTATTTTCTTAAAATTTAATTAATGGTTTGATTATAAAAACACAGCTCTTTAAAAATTTTAGAAACACATAAATTGATCACAACGAAAATATAAAAAACTACGAATGACCTAGAGTTTCCAGCAGCACAAGAATGTGTCGCCAACTTCAATTTCTATCCTTTGATTAAATCGTGGATGAGTTAATCAGAAGTTCCTATAAGTTATCAATCCTAAAATCGGAGCGACTCCGGTTCATCTCTCAAATGATGATATCCAGAAAAGCTAGTGATTCTGTGATCAACAATTGGCTTACCCACCGCCATTTGATAAACAAATTGTCGATCAAATCCTTTTAAACCTAAAAACTCATGAAAAGGATCATCAAAAAAACAACCGATGCCTGTTGCGGCTAAATTTCTCGCCGTAGCGGTGTAATAAATTTGCTGCGCCAAAGCACCAGCTTGCCAATACAATTGCTTGTAACCTAATCCCTGTCGGGCTTGGAGAACAGACATTAAAGGCGCCAAAAATCCAACGGTAAACGCACAATCAGAAGCAATCGCCTGCTGGCAACACATACGTGCTGCCAATTTACGGCAGTCGAGCGATTTTAATAATTGCAATGGATACTTCGTATTTAATTCCGTCCGTTCAGAATGATCCAACACATTGGTATTGAGTGGTTCATTGTCTTGAGAATTTTGTAATCTCAACAAGGTATCCGAAGAATCGCCTAAACTGTACACACCTGGTACGAGTCCCTGCACATTGTGAACCAAAAAAATAAAATCTAAATTGAATTGCGAACCGTGTTTATCGGCATTATTTAATATGGGTTGATCGTAAATTACGAGAGCATCTAAAAGAGCAATAAAATCGTCTAACGATAGCTCAGACTTATCAAAACGCTGCGCGCTGCGGCGCGATAACGCCACCTGCGAAAACGATTTATCGCTAATATTTAGGCTTGCATCGGTATTTTTAAAGAATTCTGTGGGTGAATTAAGGATTCGCGCAGACAATGAATCATCAGCATTAACTATTGAGCATTCTGTGGCCGAGCGTATTTTTTCTATAATTGGCCACTTGTAAGGGCTTCTACCGCCTAATCGATTGGGAGAACCCAAAAACAGATTCGAGTCTGTTTTCTCGTTGTTTTGATTTTTATCAAGTGACAAAAGCGCGTTTGTCCATTTTTGGATTGTAGCATTCGTGACAACGCCCGAATAAACAAACAACAAACAATCCGAAGACTCTTGTTCTTCCCGCCGAAGATTTTCTACATAATGTTCGTGGTTAAAACCTAAAAATTCCGATAGCGCCTGCGGGGATAAGTTATCGATCAAACAGCATTGCCATCCTAAATTTATAGCTGCGTAGGCAGCACAGGATATTGCGTGGCCTATGTCTAATTGAGCATATCGAAATGCACGCTCTCCGTATTTCCATGACTCACGTCCAACAATAGAACTAAAGGCAACAAAAAAGCCCGATGATTGAGGCATCGATAAAAGCGAGCGTCGCTCTAAACTGTGATCTAACACTGAATAATGCCATAAACTGGCAGCATCTCGATCTGGCTTTTCGGAATCGTCAGGAATGATTAAATGATCGGGAATAATTAGGTAGGTTTCGGTAGGATGTAAATTACCGCTGGAAGGATTTACGCGAAGACTCCAAGAATCAGGGCCGAGTTGCTTCCACGCGCTTAATCCGAACCCAAGGCGTAAAAACTCAGCAATACTTTGTTTGCTAAAAGGTTGAGATAATTCCGACCCGGAATCCATCGCACTCGGATTCTTAAAAAAATCATTAAATGGTATTCCGGCACTGTAGGATAGAGGTAGAAAAGTTTTTGGTGCCTTGTTGAAGGTACGAAACACGCTGGGTTGATCGTCCCAATCGAGAGTATCCGGCCCTCGGGCGTATGCTTCGAAACGATGTTTAGTTCGTTGATGGTAATCCAAAATAATATCATTAACTGATGAACATTCTGGATTTTCTGGCTTGGGTTTTTGGTTCTGTTTTTCAAAAGGCGGGGCTGTAGTTTCGACCACAATTACTCCTCTGGGCCAAAACATTCCTGATAGGCCGCACATTGTTCACAACTTGGCGCGCGACAAACATAACCACCTTCGCGCTCGCACAATTGCTTATAAAAAAACTTTTTCCACTTCATGTCTTTGGTATTTTTTAAGGCCAAATCACGAAAATTATTCAGTAATAAATCACCCAGCATTGCACGGTTAGGCAAGCCTAAATCTCGCCACAAATGATCACCGCCCATACAGGCAGCAGCAACAATTTCGGCCATCCATTCCACACTTACGTCAATTACAGTCGCATCAAGCAGCAATAAATCTTTAATTTCTTGCCATTCATCCAAACGCATTTCTAGTAAGGATTGCCTTAAATCGTCGTCTTCAACTTGTGTTGCAAATAAATCGTTATAGATCTGATGATCTTCAGATCGTTTACCTAAAAATAAATACAACGCATTTTTAAATTGTGTCTGATGTTTAGGAGACAAGCCTAGGTTATGAGGTAAACAGGTGCGCCCTTGGCGTTGTGAACGAACAATTTCTAGAAAGACTCGGCAATTAAAAAAATGCAGCTGGTTGGAGTTATTTTCTTTAGAAACAGATTGATCGGCTCTATATCGATTCTGCTCATTGCCACTCAAGGTTTGCGCACTATCATGACTGAAATATTCAGTGGTAGATCCTAAAAAATCTTTTATTTTTTCACTAAGAATCAGTTTGTGTACAAGATTATTCATAATCAACCCATTTCAATAGCGCTAAACAGACTATAGGAACCTGTGATTAACTCATCCATATTTAATCAGAGGTTCCTATACCTTCACGCAGGTTTCAACATCGTCATTAGGTTTTACTAATTGCTCGGCCAGAGCTTTATCAACCTTCAAAAGATCGGCTAGCATTGGCCAATCGAAACCCACCGTTTTATAATCATCGATACTAATCAATGGACGCCGAATCAATACCGGATCAAGACACATAGCGTCGAGTAACTGATCTTCCGTCATGGAATCAGGAGTCATATTTCCCTGTTTTATTGCAGGTGCAGTCTTATTGTACCATTGTGACTTTGGCGTATTAACAAAATACGAAATGAGCGTTTCTTTGCGCCAAGGATAGGTTAATAAATTTTCTTCTTGAAATTCTATACCCGCCTCTTGCAAAATTTTTCTCTGCTTACGATTGTTGATACAAGTCGGCTTACCGTAGAAAACAACCTTAGATCTGCTCAATTTTTCAATCCACTGTAACAACAAATTTTCAATCCACTGTAACAACAAAATGCTAGTCTTAAGAATATAATTCTCTATCTTGCCTGAATTTCTCGCAGAGCTTCTTCCATTTTTTCAGGAGGAATACCGGTTAGTGAACCCAGTGGATTGATAGCATTACCCTGCGCATCCAATATGGTTTCTTCAATTGGGCAAATACTAGAACACTGCGGATCAGCGTAATCGCCCTCACACTCGGTGCATTTTTTGGGATCAATAACAAAATGTTTAACGTCAGCAGAAAGATAAATCGCATCGTTTGGGCAAACCGCAGAACATGCATGACAACTTACACAGGAATCAACAATGGATAATGACATTTCAGCATCTCCGATTTTATTCAGCATTTAACCTTGATAATATTAGTAGAAAATGACGACTCTCAAAAAATAACAGCACCAAGGTTTATTAAAGGAAACTCTGATTAACCTAGAGTTTCCAGCGACACAAGGATGTGTCGCCAATTTCAAGAACCGTAAGTGATTGAAATTGTGAAGAAATTGGAAATCGCATTTTCAATTTCTGTGCTCTGATTAAATCATGGATGAGTTAATCAGAGCTTCCTAAACTATCCCATACAAACAAGCACTCTCGATAATCGAGAGTGCTTATATCAATCAGGCAGTGGCGAGACTTTCCTCTGCAACTTCTTCCAAAGCGCCAGATTCAATCATCTCTTGATAAACAGCCATTACCGCGTCGTCAATTGGCTCCATGGCGTGTTCGCCATTAGGTTGAATTCCGGCTTCTTCCAAAAGACCCCAGGGCTCAAAACCAATTTTAGAGCAGAGTACAGCTTCACAACCTTGCAGTGCCCGAATACTTCCAGCCAATGCACTTTCTTTTTCGCCACAACTGTCGCCACCAATACAATATTGGTCGACCTTGCGGTGGCTAATAAAGCGAACACCGTCTTGAGATGCTTCATAAATTAAAAATTCGGTAGCATGACCAAAATGTTGATTAATTACACCTTGGCCACTGGTTGCAACTGCCATAAGCACGGGTCGATATTTTTTACTGCTTATGACCGGCGTTGCGGCTGCGGCTAAACGGGCTTTTTTCGCTTGTTTCTCTGCGAGTTCTTCTTCAATACCTTGATGAACAGCCGCACGTACTTTCATGGCTTTACCGTAGTCGATATCCATTTTAGCGATTTTATCTAACGTGAATTCTTCACCGCGATCTTCGCCTAAAAGACCCACAGCGTCGGCACGACATTGACGGCAGTGACGCATCATGTTCATATCACCCGAACATTGATCTTGCAAATCTTGTAATTCTTCGGGGGTTGGTCCGCGTTGACCCATCACACCATAAAAAGTACCGTGCTCGGCTTCGGCAATTAATGGCATTACGTTATGTAAAAATGCACCTTTCGATTTAACGATACGGCTCACTTCTTTTAAATGCTGATCATTAACACCCGGAATCATCACCGAATTTACTTTCACTAAAATGCCCCGAGCGGCAAGCATTTCAAGACCCTTTTGCTGTTGCTCGATCAGAATTTTTGCACCTTTAATTCCGTGAATGCGGCGATTATTCCAATAAATCCATGGATAAATTTTGGCACCAATTTCTGGATCGACGGTATTAATGGTGATGGTAACGTGGTCTATGTTGGTTTTTGCTAGCTCTTCAACACTCTCCGGCAACGCTAAACCATTGGTAGAAACACACAATTTAATGTCTGGCGTCTCTTGGGTAAGCATGCGGAATGTTTTAAAAGTGCGTTCTGGATTTGCTAATGGATCGCCGGGTCCGGCAATACCTAACACGGTCATCTGCGGAATATTCGCCGCAACGGCCTTTGTCTTCATCACTGCTTCTTCTGGCGACAGTAATTCTGAAACAACACCGGGACGAGACTCGTTGGCGCAATCGTATTTACGATTACAGTAGTGACATTGAATATTACAGGCCGGAGCCACCGCAACGTGCATGCGCGCAAAATAATGATGCGCTTCTTCTGAATAACAAGGATGATTATAGACTTTCTGGCGAATATCCTCGGGCAGATGAGACATTTGATCGTCTGTACTACCGCAAGAGCCCGAAGAACAACCCCCCTCCTCACTTGCAGATACTGCTTCATTTATCACGCTAAGATCCATAATGAACTCCTTAACCTGCCATATCACAAAATTGGTTTTAGGAAGTGGATCGTCGGTTTTGGTGTTAACCTTGTCATTTGACAAAATTAATTGCGATTCACCGAGCAACAAATGCTTAAACAGTTAAACAATAAAACCTCTGCATTCTCAGCCAAAAATATTTTCAACAAAAAACACTTAGATACATTATTTTAAATTGTTAGAGCACATTTTATTTACCGACGAACTACCTCTGTTTGTAGTCATTGGTTAAATGCAACCTCTGTGCCGTGACAAATAAAAGCTTACAAGCTTGTTTTATAAGGGTTTTTTAAATAATTGTCGGTTTAACGACACAAACATCAACAAACTGAAACAACAAAAATGTCTAATTAACAACAGAAAAAAAATTAAAATAACAAGAGTTTTGCAAGGCAATTGTTTGATAAAAAGCAAACAATCACAATATTATAAAAATAAGAATCACTCAAACGACTTGCAGCAGCTAAAAAGAAACTCAGATTAATCCTGATTTTTCAGCAACCTAAGAATTTGTCGCCGGTTTCAAAAACAGCGCATCAAGGAATTCAAAAACAGCACATCAAGGAATTCAAAAAAAGCACATCAAGAAAATTGTATCGAAAATAGCAATCACAGGATCAATTACTGCCCTCTGATTAAATCAGGCAAGAGTTAATCAGAGGTTGATACGTATAAAAAACACGAGTTTCGTTTTAAACCTCTTTTTACAACAACAGCTAGCTCTTAACTTTAAATTTTCCGCATATTAATTTTTAACGTTTGAATACGATAAGCAATTTGTCGTGGTGTCATTCCTAACAGTCTTGCGGCTCTGGCCTGTACCCAGCCCGCTTGTTCGAGCGCAGCGGTAACGCGTTCAC
>CALMJT010000007.1 GCA_937864365.1 uncultured Alteromonadales bacterium
CAATTTCTGTCCTCTGATTAAATCATGGATGAGTTAATCAGAGGTTCCTATAAGTTTTTTGGCTATAAGTATTCATGACTATAAGTTGGAACTTAAAACAGTTTTTGAACGTTTTAAATTTATTATGGAAGTGTAATGTTGATGATGTTAACAGCTTGTTCATTAAATCCAGGTTGTTAGCTGCTAAACAGTAAATTTTTTCTAATAAAAGCCGATAACTGCACGTTGATGTTTAGAAAATGGGTTTTTATTATTAAATACTTGAAAAGCAACTTTTGATCGGACTATTTATTCTATTGAACGAACAGGGTTCTCGAAAAAAAGATTTAAACTTACACGAATACTTAACGAAAATACGGACTTAATAAAGAGAAAGTGTATGCCTATAGAGTGTCAATTTGACCAAGAGCATGGTGAACTTAACTTGCTAATGGATGAGCGTTTTGAATTTGAAAATTGTCGTGAGTTTAGAGTTGCTTATGAATCAGCCAAAGACCATGATCTTCATAATATTACTTTAAACTTTGCTCATACCCGCTATGTTGACAGTTCTGCGCTGGGTATGATGATAAACATGAAAAGATATTACGCCGATCAGGCCGTTGATATTAAGTTGACGAATTGCTCTGAGCAGATCAAAAAAATATTAATTGTTGCTCACTTTGATAAGCAATTCGAAATACTCTAGCGCTGGAGACATACTTGAAGCTCCTGATCGCTGACGGTGTCGAAGCGAACCGTCATTTTCTACAGCGCCTTTTAAAAGATTCTGGTTTTACTTGTATAGAAGCCAAAAATGGATCTGAGGCGGTTGAAATGGTTGTACAGCATGAAGATCTGTGCGCTATTTTAATGGCTGTAGAAATGCCAGAAATGAGCGGTCTGGATGCTACCCGTATTATCAAAAAAACCATTAAAGATATTTATTTGCCGGTAATTTTTATCACATCCATGGATGATGATGAGACCTTGGAGCAATGTTTTGCGTCCGGCGGTGATGACTATCTTTCAATGCCTCTTAACAAGACGGCTCTAATCTGCCGATTAAACGCACACCGTCGTTTATATTCACTGACCTCTAATATTAATCAAAAAAATAAAGAGCTACAGTTTCACCAAGATATGGTTGAGCGTGAACACGCTGTGGTTGAGCACGTATTTGCCAATGTTATTAATCCGGCTATGGCTCAGCTTGATTTTGTCCGCCCATATATTTCACCCATGACCACTTTTAGTGGTGATTTGTATCTGGCTTCAATTAATGCAACCAGTTCGACCTACATTTTTTTAGGTGATTTCACAGGACATGGCTTGTCGGCGGCCATTGGTTGTATGCCGGTCTCAGATATTTTTTATGCGATGTCTAGCAAATGTGCTTCTATTGCAGAAATTGCTGCTGAGGCGAACCGTAAATTACTGCATATTTTGCCCGACAATATGTTTTGTTGTGCAGTGATTCTTGAACTTAGTGCCGAACAAGATTTTATGCGTGTGTGGAGCGGTGGCATGCACGATATTTTAATCTTTGATGCCAATAATCAACTGGTACAACGTATAGAATCGCAACACATGCCTTTGGGTGTACTCGCAGGTAATGAGTTTGATAGCACGACGGTTGAATATGCGCTAGAAAAAAATACTCGCATGTTAATGTTTACCGACGGTGTTATTGAGGCGCAAGATGAAACGGGCGAGCAATTTGGTGAAGATAATTTAGAAGCATCAGTGACAACATCTGCGTTAAAACCGCTTGATGCAGTGATGGATGCTTTTAAATTATTCAAACCGGATGGCGAGCAGCAAGACGATATTTCTATGGTGGAAATATCCATTAACGAAGATTACCAAGTTCCAAAAAATATCGTTCAAAAAATTCCCTCTCGTATTAACGCAATTTCATTGGGTGAACATAAGAATGGAATTTTACCTTGGCGACTCACTGTGCAGTTAAATCCTTCGGATTTCACCAATGAAGGTTTAACCAATCATGTTTTAGGTCATATGCTCGCAGGAGGTTTGTCAAGAGAACAGCAGGGTAATGCATTTCGAGTTGTTGCCGAGCTCATAGACACGAAATTATTAAATGTCAAAATTACTAATTGCACCGGTGCAAAACTGAAAGTGTCTGGCGTTAACTCGGAGACTTCACACTCTAATTATTCTTGCGAAAGTACCTGTGTTAAAGCGTCATCTTTGAAGGAGTTTACGTCAGAATTTCAGTTAATTCTGACTGTAACCGTAGAGCCGGAGCCTTTATTAGCCGTCGATATTATGATTGGCTCTTGTCCTTTAAAATCATTTTGTGGCCAAGAGTCAGATCGTGGTCATTCATCTGTGTCTTTTTGTGAAGATAAATCAGAACTTTCTTTATTAAACGGTATGTGTAAAACATTAACCGTGTACAACGGCGGTTGTGGTATTAAGGCCGAAGTCAAATTAAACATGACTCAATAAGACTCCGGGAATATAAGTTCGAGAAATCTCTGATCAACTTTTCTACAGTTGAATCGGAGCGTAGCGATTAGCACCGCATTTTGCGTCAATACTAAGTCAACGCGATTTTCTTTAGGAACCTCTGATTAACTCATTCATGATTTAATCAGAGGACAGAAATTGAAAATGCGATTTCCGATTTCTTCACAATTTCAATCACTTGCCGTTCTTGAAATTGGCGACACATCCTTGCGTCGCGAGAAACTCTAGGTTAATCAGAGTTTCCTATAGATTAATTAGACATCCCTTAAATTGGTCTCGATTCTGGCGTTTTTATTGTTGAGACGTACAAATTCTTTCGACTACGGTTAACAGTTGGTGACATAAAAATCGCAATTGATTTTCGCTGATGACCAGTGGCGGCATAATGTAAACCAGTTTGCCGAAAGGTCGAACCCAAATTCCGGCTTGTACAAACCAGTCTTGTACATCGTGTAACGTAACTGGATTTTCCAACTCTACCACGCCAATTGCACCGAGCGATCGAACATCGCTAACACCTTTTATGAATTTAGCGGGCGTTAATTCTTGAATCATTATGTGATGAATATGCGCGACTTGCGTTGACCAATTTTGTTGTTGGAGCAGTTGACAACTTTTTAGTGCAACGGAACACGCCAGCGGATTGGCCATAAATGTTGGGCCGTGCATAAAAACAGGAACGTCACCGGTGCAAATTTTTTCAGCTATTTCGTTGGTGCATAGGGTCGCAGCAAGAGTCATGTAACCTGCGGTTAGAGATTTTCCTAAGCACAGAATATCGGGTGTAATATCGGCGTATTCGCAGGCAAATAATTTACCGGTGCGACCAAATCCAGTGGCAATTTCATCGGCAATTAATAAAACATTGTGCTCCTCACACAATTGTTTGACGCGCTTTAAAAATTCGGGGGAATAAAAATTCATGCCTCCGGTGCCTTGTACAATAGGCTCTAATATAACCGCCGCAAGTTGATCACGATTTTCTACTAGGGTTTCTTTAAAATCTATTAGGTGTGACTCGTCAAAGGTCTCATTAAATTTCACGCTGGGTGAGTCGGTGAATACTTGCTTTGCCAAAATCTCTGAAAAAATATGATGCATTCCAGTTTCGGGATCGCATACAGACATGGCAGCAAAGGTATCGCCGTGGTAGCCGCGTCGAAGACTCATCAATTTATGTTTGGATTTTTTACCCTGAGACTGCCAGTACTGAAGAGCCATCTTGATGGCTACTTCAACGGCAACCGAGCCGCTATCGCTGAAAAATACTCGTGTTAATCCAGTGGGCGTCATGTTTACGAGAGTTTCGGCCAAATCCACCGCGGGTTGGTGGGTTAGGCCGCCAAACATAACATGAGAGACTTTATCGATCTGCGTTTTTAATGCTTGATTCAATTCAGGATGGTTGTATCCGTGAATAACAGACCACCAAGAGGCCATGCCGTCTACCAGTACTCTGCCATCAACCAGTGTGATTTTAGCGCCTTCGGCACGCTCAACCGGATATACCGGTGACGGAACAAGGGCGTTAGAGTAGGGGTGCCATAGAAATTCTTGATCTCTTTGAATAAGAGATTCAGCGAGTTTTTGCGGGTCTTGTACAGACATAACATACCTAAAAATTTTGAAATCACGCTATTGTAGGGATCTTGGCTTAACAAAGAAATCTTTGCACCGTGATTGCTAAGGTTTGGTCGTTGTATTGGTCGTTGCATTGGCAGTGAATAGCGATAAAATAGCCGGCTTTTTAGTCATGCTCGGACGCGAATATAGGTATCCGGCGTGGCTCGCAATGCCAGCCGATTTGGGCGAGTGTTGTCGATTGCAGTACTGGGTTGCAGTCCTCGCTAGCAAGGTTACGCTGAAACACGTTCTTAATGAATTAGGTTAATTGATATGACAATGGTGAGTGATCGTAAAGGTCGTTTGGAATTTAACAAGCTGCAAAAACGATTGCGCCGTTTGGTTGGGCAAGCCATTATCGATTACAACATGATCGAAGCGGGTGACAAGGTCATGGTGTGTTTGTCTGGCGGTAAAGACTCCTACGCCATGCTTGATATCCTTATGGCGTTACAAAAAACAGCCCCTATCGACTTCGATTTAATCGCCGTAAACCTTGATCAAAAGCAACCGGGTTTTCCGGAACATGTTCTTCCAGAATACTTATCAAAGATTGGTGTCGATTTTCATATCATCGAACGTGATACCTACAGTGTTGTGAAAGAAGTTATTCCCGAAGGAAAAACAACCTGCGGTCTTTGTTCGCGATTACGTCGCGGCACTTTATACGGGTTTGCAGAAGAAATTGGCGCGACTAAAATCGCCTTGGGTCATCATAAAGACGATATCGTAGAAACCTTATTTTTAAATATGTTTTACGGTGGACGTTTGAGTTCTATGCCGCCAAAATTGCTGGCCGATGACAAGCGTAATATTATTATTCGGCCGATGAGTTATTGTCGTGAGCGCGATTTAGAGGCTTGGGCAGAACTGCGCGAGTTTCCAATTATTCCGTGCAATCTGTGCGGTTCACAAGAAAATTTGCAACGTCAAGCAATCAAAGCGATGTTACAACAGTGGGATAAACAATTCCCCGGGCGTACGGAAACTATTTTTGGCGCACTGCAACGAGTGGCTCCTTCGCAATTGGCGGATTTAAATTTATTTGATTTCGTAAATTTGAAACTGGATCGAGAATCATCAAGCATAGCTGATAGTAATACCAGCGATTTAGAAATGGGTGCTATGCCTTGGTCGAAAGATTTGCCCGCAAGCTCTAATGAATCTTATTTAACTGATGAAGTTGTTAAAATTATTGAGCCGGTTCGCTAGTCGCTTATTTAGATGTTGCTGTGACGTCTATTTAACGGAGGCTCTGCTTAATTGAGAGTTTCCGTTACTGCGAGAGTTTTGGATACTACAAGTATTTATCGAAAATTTTCGCACTCATAAATTATTAAAATAATAAAGAAATTGGAAATCGTATTTTCAATTTTAATCTTTTAATTCAATGGCAAATCAGCCGGTCCGAAGTATCAACGTTGCTTTTTTGGCTGATTCTCTTGGTAGATTGGTTCATTCCTTGTTTTATTGCTCAGGCCTTGTATTACAAGCGGTTGCTAAAAAATATCTGGCTGATGTAAAACCTTCTGCCTTTTTGGCCAAGACAAACAGAATGTTTTTGCTTCAGATCTATTGAGTAACCCCAAATGTCCCTACAATAAAATTCGTGTCGTCTATAAGCCTGAAACTTCTTATTTCGAAGATTTAGATTGGTGGCGTATTTATTATTAAAGATGGGTAATGATATTGCTCATAGTTAACGTGGTACGAAACGATATTTTCTCCATTTTATTAAAAGGGTTATTAACAGGTAATGCATATTTTTCTGATTTAGATTTAGCTGTTTTAGGCTTATCTAACAGTCTGTATTTGTAGGAAGCTCTGTTTAACCCAGAGTTTTCAGCTGAAAATGGATGTATCGCCAATTTCAAGAACTATAAGTGATTGAATTTACGAAGATATCGGAAATCACATTTCGATTTCTATTCTCCTATTGAATCATGGAGAGGATAATTCGAGATTCCTATAGCGAATTACAATGCTATTTTTTACAGGTTTGTGTTGAGTTTAAATTGACACCAAGAAAAATGCTGTTAAGGGTTACCTTATAATGTCTGTTTTTTCAAAGAATCTTGGGTTTAAAATTTATATTTGATGAATAAATACGAATATTCCGCGTAAATTATTTTAAGGGCTGGAAATGTTTAAGTATCTTTAACTATACTATTTTCTTGTAATTATAAAAAAAATATAATTACGTCTAAATGTGAATAAATCGTTCCGAAATATAAGTGTTTAGGGTTTGAAAAACATACTGTTCGTCTTTGCGTATCTTAGCGGCTCAGGCTACAGACTCCCTTTCTTAGTTTAGGAGAATGTGGAAGAAAATTGTAATGGAAAGCCCCAATAAATCTGGTTTAGCGTCCTATGATAATTCCCGTGTTATTGGCTTGGGTGTCCTTCTATTTTTGATAGTTGTTATCGTCTCGGCGATGTATCAGGTTAACAGAACATTCTCGCAAGAAAGAGAAGAGTGGTTCGATACGTTTAACCAAACATTACCGCTTATAGAATCTTTGATAATCAATCGATTAATTCTCTCCGAAGAAGGTGCATCTCAGTTTCAAGTCAGTGAAATTTCCTACAATAGTAATATTCATTCGCTCACCATTACCGACGCTTTAAACAGACCTGTGTATGAGTACATAAGTATCAGTGACGAGCACAATGCTTTTATATGGTTTACGCAATTGTTGGGTGATCAATATGTTCTGTACAAAAGGGATCTGCTTTATACGGATTCTGATATTAATGCCGAATATCTTGGTAATTTGTCCATTGAGATTGATCAGAATAGTGTTTATACCCCGTTGTATAAGGCGGCTATTACTGATTTTATAGTTCAGGTTTTATTGGATTGTCTATTGTTATTGTTGTTGGTGTATTTTTATTACGTCTATTACTCTAAACCTGCACGTAAACTCGCAGACGAATTGCATTCTTTGAGTTTAAACGATGCACAAAATCATCGGATCGCAAGTTTTGATAACCGGCAAGACAGCTTTGGTGATTTGGCAAATTCTGCGAATCATTTGCTATCAGAACTCGCTTCTGTCATTAAATCTGAAGGTCATCTAAAAGATCGACTTGCGCACCACCAATTGCATCTTCGTCAATTAATTGATTGTTTACCGGTGTATTTGTGTGTTCGCAACGCGAATGGACAAATTCTTTATGCGAATTCGGCGTGGTCGGCGACATTTGGTTTGTCTGTTGATGAAGTGTGTAACAAAAAATTCTCTGAAGTGGTTGATAAAGACGCAGAAAAGCTGCTTGGTGTGGCCCAGCATGATCGTACAGTTTTAGAAGAAGGGCGTAGTATTTTTGTAGCTGAAGAATGTTGGGTTGACAGTTTTGGTAATCCGCAAGTTTGGCAGAGTCATTATGTAAAATTGCGTTATGAAAATCAGCCTGTTGTATTGGTTGTTTCGTCGGATATTAGCGACCGTAAAAAGAAAGACGCTGATATCGAATTTATGTCCTACCATGATCCTTTAACAACCTTACCGAATCGTATTCAATTGGTTGATCGGCTCGAAAACGAAATTCATCGTGCCGCACGTCATCATTATTTCGGTGCAGTATTATTTATAGATCTAGATCAGTTTAAAAATATTAATGACTCTTTAGGTCACCCCGTGGGTGATATCGTCTTACAAGAAGTGTCTCGAAGGCTTTCTGCTTGTGTACGCGAAGGTGATGTTGTCTCGCGCTTGGGCGGCGATGAATTCGTGGCCGTGTTAACGGTTTTAGACACTGGTTTTGCTAGCGCCGAGAAAAAAGCCGTTAAAATTGGTGAAAATATTCGTGCACAAATATCACAACCTATTTTTCACAAAGATTTAGAGCTTCGCATCACCGCAAGTGTTGGGGCGGTTATTTTTCCGGATGGTAATGTCAGTGTTCATGAGCTGCTGAGCTATGCGGACACTGCGATGTTTCAGGTTAAAGAGACCGGTCGCGACGGCATTGCTCTTTTTAACGAAACCATGGCGGAATATTCTCGTAAGCTAATTTTGTTAGAAACGCAGCTTCATAAAGCGCTGGCGCTTGAGCAATTTGAGCTATTTTTCCAACCTAAAGTAGATGTTATGACGGGTTTTTTGACCGGCGCCGAGGCGTTACTGCGTTGGAAGCATCCTGAATTAGGTTATCGAAGTCCCGGTGAGTTTATTTCAATATTAGAAAGCTCGGGATTAATTGTTCAGGTGGGGAAATGGATTCTTGAGGAGGCTTGTCGCAATCTTCAAAGCTGGCAGGCCGCGTCTTTGTGGTTTCCAGAGATGCGTTTGAGCGTCAATATCAGCCCTCGACAATTTAGGCATCCAAGTTTTGTGGAGGATGTAAAAAGCATATTGCAGCACATTCCAATACAGCCAAAGACTCTCGATATAGAAGTGACAGAAAGTGTTGTTATCGGTAACGTGGATGATACCGTCGAAACGATGAACATGCTGGGTAAAGAAGGAATCAGTTTTTCTTTGGATGATTTTGGTACGGGCTATTCTTCCATTAGTTATTTAAAACGCTTGCCTGTTTCTACCTTAAAAATCGATCAGAGTTTTGTGCGCGATATCAGTGTCGATCGCAGCGATAAGGTCTTGGTTCAATCCATGGCAAATATGGGTAAGTTATTGGGACTAAAAGTAGTTGCAGAAGGTGTCGAAGAGAACGACCAGTTGGATATTATTCGCGAGTTTGGGTGTGATGAATATCAGGGATATTTCTTCAGCCGCCCAATTCCATGCGTTGATTTTATTGAGTTATTAAAGCGACACCGGCAAATGCGGGGAGCGAACGGCTCACGCCCCGCAACTTCTGGTTGATTTATACAGTTACTGATTACGCGGCAACCAGTGGAAGAGGAAAGGTAAAGCAAGCACCTTTGTTGGGTTCTGAATTAACATTGATCGTACTGTTATGCAGCTCCAAAATTCTTTTCACAATTGCCAAGCCCAAGCCAGTACCTGCCTGTTTCGATGCGGAATTCGAACTTTTATAATAGCGATCAAAAATAAACGGAATTTCATCCTTGGCAATGCCAACTCCGGTATCTTGGATTGACACCAAAACAGAATTCTCTCGTTCAGATAAATTGATGTTGATTTGCCCACCGTCGGGTGTATGGCGCAGTGCGTTATCGATGAGATTTTGAAAAACTCTTTCGATCAAGCTCAAATCCCCCATCACCAAAAGGTTAGGTGTTTTTTGATTGAGTTTAAACGTGATGCCTTTTCTCGCGGCGTGTAGGTCGAATTCCTGGACAATGTCATGAATGAGCTCGGCAATCGAGAACGGTGTTTTTTCAACGGCCATGCTGCGACTTTCGAGTTTAGAGAGCTCAAACAGCGCTGAAATTAATTTGCCCAAGCGTTTACTGTGTCGAAGCGCAATTTTTAGATAGTCTTTCTTCTGCTGATTATCGAGTCGATCCAGCTTTAATATGACCGTCTCAATGTAGCCTTGAATGGATGCCAGCGGGGTACGTAAATCGTGAGAAATATTCGAGATAAGCTCTCTGCGCAAATGTTCACTTTGCTGCATTTCTTTAAACTGATCTTTAATTCGTTTTTGCATCACTCCAAAACTTGCCTCTAGGGCAAGCAGTTCATCTTGGGGAAGAACACCTTTATCTTTTGGTAGCGCGCATTTCTCTTCGGTAAAAAAGGTACGAGTTTGTTCGGTAAGATTTTTAAGTGGCTTGGTGATGCGTTTAAAGCCAATGTACAAGCTAATAACCATTACGATCATCAACGCGGCAGCAATACCCAAGCTGACTTTTAAGATGTAGCTGGTTGTAAGTTGTTCGGCAATAGATTGGAAGGATTGGCTAGATAAGACAACGTACAAATAGCCTTTTAACTCGCCATTTAAAAATACGGGTGCCGCCGAAAATATGCATTGTTGGCTGGGCACTCTGGGATCATCTCCGTAAATGGGGCCGTTTAATTTGCCGTCTAAAAAAGACGAAACCGGAGAAAGATTTACTCGCGTAAGTTGAACGTCGTCGGTATGTAACGCGTGGCCCAAAATTTTTCCGTTTGGATCGAGTAGGTAGACCTCAACCAGCGGGTTAATCATCATGGTATGCATGGCGGTGTCGGTGAGAGCTTCTTTTCTCACCTCGCCGTCTTTATCAAATAAGGCTTCTTGGTGTTCAATGATGTATCTAGCCAGCTCTTTGTTCAGCAATTGAGTAATTTCAGCGTGATATTGGCTGTTACTCCAGAGGGTGAGAGCAAGAATTGATGCTGTGGCGAAAAGCGTAAAGGCAATTAACATTGCCGTTAGTTTTCCGTGCAGAGGCAGTTTAGAAAACATCACTAATTCCTTACTGTGTGCTGTGGTTTGGCGTGTTTAAAGAATGATCAGTTAAGCATCTTTCACTTCAAAGCGATAGCCCACACCCCAAATCGTGTGAATAAAGCGTGGGTTTGCCGGATCAGCCTCAACCTTGCCGCGCAAGCGGTTAATGTGAGAGTTAACAGTATGTTCGTAACCTTCATGACCATAGCCCCAAACTTCTTGTAGAAGTTCTAGTCGCGTAAAGGCTTTTCCTGGGTGAGATGCGAAAAACCACAATAAATCGAACTCTTTAGCCGTGAGATCAACAGGTTTGTTGCTTAACGATACGGTTCTGCGTGATTTATCAAGAATAAGGTCGCCGCGTACTATGACATCGCCGGAATCATGATTAGGGTCGCTTAGCATGTTTACACGACGTAAAAGTGCTTTAATGCGCGCGTTGAGCTCTAAAATGCTAAAAGGTTTGGTGAGATAATCATCTGCTCCCAACTCAAGGCCAAGTACCCTATCGAGCTCGGTAGAGCGGGAGGTCAGCATTAAAATGGGTACATAATTGTAATTGCTGCGTAGTTGTCTACAAATTTCCAGACCATCCATTGACGGAAGCTGTAAATCTAAAATAATAAGATCCCAGCGCTGGGTAGTCGCCTTTCTGAGTCCTTCTAGACCGTCTTGGGAACTCTCGACATGGGTGGTAGCTGAGCTTAAATGTAATTGGATTAAGTCGGCGATGTCTTTTTCATCTTCGATTACCAAGAATCGCTGAGGTTTATCTTCGCTGCTACCTGAGTCACCTGTAGCTGGCACTTTGTGTTCCATAGTCAACGCCTTATTGTTCCAGTATTTAAGCAAATCGGTTTTGAAGAGTTTCACTGACAGAAAGTAATTAGTTGTTTGAACGATTACAACCAGTTTTATGGTCTTTTATAACTTTTATAGTGGTTGCTTAATACTTCACCTGCTGATTAACTGACTTGAAGACTCTTCGAAGAGGGAAATTCCTTCCAATTCGCTGTTTGAGACCTGCCTTTGAAGGTAAAGAGAGTGAATAAATTACCCGTCTTTTTGATGCTTAAAACGACTGTTTATTTTTTAAAAAATTTCAGCAACGTTAGCTAAAACTCTTAACGTTTGTATAACATTGCGTAAGACCAGCCAATTTAACAGAATTCTCCTTGGATGCGGCCTACTTTTAAAAATAGGAAACTCTGGTTAACTTAGAGTTTCTCGCGACACAAGGATGTGTTCTCTGATTAAATCATGAATGAGTTAATCAGAGGTTCCAATAGTGTTTGCACTAAAAATTGTGATTACCGCTGTGCGTGGTCTAGTTCTTAAGTTCTGATCGGTTCAGATTCAATGCTGCGTTTATTCAGTGCGAATTTGCTCTTGCAGAATCTCAGGTAAATAGGCTTGTTTACATTCGCTTTTATTTAATTTGTAATTTGCGGTCGTCCTTTTAAGCTCATTTAGCTAGCGAAGCCTGTTATCTCAAGGTTGGATTTCTGAGCTTATCGATTTTTTGTACGAAACTCATAGGAACCTCTGATTAACGCATCTAAGGTTTAATCCGAGACCTGAAAGCTTCCGGGTTAATCAGAGTTTTCTATTCCCTTTAATCTCTTATACCAGCAAGAAAGTTCTACTTATGATTATGAAAGAAGATGTTTTAGAGAAATTGGCCAACATTTCTCAAAGCACTTTATTACCGATTCCTCAGGCAACTATGGATGATATCGTCGATGCCCAAGAAGAAATGTTGGTGTCTTTTCCCGCCGAGTTCAGGGATTTCTTAATCTCTGTAAGTCACATGGAGGTTGGATCAATCGAGCCGGTCACTCTCAGTGACCCTGAACTGCATACCTATTTGCCCGAAATGGCTTCGCAAGCCTGGGAATTGGGGTTACCCAGAGATCTTTTGCCACTGTGCAGAATTGAGGACGGCTTCTACGTTGTGACGCTTGCCGATCAAGTGGAGTTTTGGCGAATAGAAGACCAAGATTTTAGCGGAGATATCTGGGAATCGATCTGGCAGTGGGCCGATGAGGTTTGGCTCGAAAGTTAAAATCTACCCAAAAGTGCAGTTATTTCAATGAAATAAAGGGCTGCGTGGTTAGCGTCTTTATCTGTACTGAGTATTTTTTGATTGCCTATTTATCAATAAATGTGATGATCAAATTGCCCAGTGTTTACATTCAACGCCTACAATTCATAGCCGCAAGCAAGTACAGGTGCTAAAATTGCGCCCCTTTTTTATCTATTGATGTTATTTGAGAGAGTTAAAACTATGCGTGTTGGATTTGTTGGCTGGCGAGGAATGGTTGGTTCTGTTCTTGTAGAAAGAATGTTATCCGAAAACGATTTCACGGACATCGAGCCAATTTTCTTCACGACATCAAACCCCGGAGGTAAGGGGCCTGATATTGGTAAGGAGATTCCACCGCTACAAGACGCAATGTCTGTTGATGCTCTTTCAGATATGGACGTAATTCTCTCCTGCCAAGGAGGAGATTACACAAAAGAAATCTATCCGCAGTTACGTTCAGCTGGCTGGAAAGGTTATTGGATTGATGCCGCTTCTGCGTTGCGTATGTCTCAAGACTCGATCATTGTTCTAGATCCAGTGAATGCCGATGTTATCAAAAATGGTTTGGCCAATGGCGTAAAAGACTTCATTGGCGGTAACTGTACCGTGAGTCTGATGTTGATGGGTTTGGGCGGTCTATTCAAAGAAGGTTTGGTTGAATGGGCGAGTGTTATGACCTACCAAGCAGCGAGTGGTGCTGGCGCTAAAAACATGCGTGAGCTCATTGCTCAAATGGGTGTTTTAAGAGATTCGGTCTCTGACCTGTTGAATGACCCTGCAAGTGCTATATTAGATATTGACAAGAAAATTGCTCAAACAATGCGCTCTGCTGAATTCCCTACCGCTGAATTCGGCCATCCTTTGGCAGGTAGCTTATTACCGTTTATTGATACTCAACTCGATAATGGCCAAAGCCGAGAAGAGTGGAAGGCTCAAGCAGAAGCCAACAAAATCTTAGCAACACAAACTCCGGTGGCAATTGACGGTACTTGTGTTCGAATTGGTGCGATGCGCTGTCACAGCCAAGCAATTACGCTGAAATTAACTAAAAATGTTGATTTGTCTGACATTGAAGCGTTAATCGAAAACTCTAATGCGTGGAGTCGAGTCGTTCCGAATGATCGCGCTACTACCATGGCTGAACTTACACCCACTAAAGTAACCGGTACTTTGGATATTCCTGTGGGTCGTTTGCGTAAGCTAAGTATGGGTGATCAGTACTTAAACGCATTTACAGTTGGTGACCAATTACTTTGGGGTGCTGCTGAACCGTTAAGAAGAATGCTACGCATCCTAGTCGAAAGCCGTTAAGCAGTGGCTTTATAACTTTTAGTGGATGTATTTAGATATGCTTGAGATAAAAGTACTCAAGCATATCTACCAAATCGATTGACATTTCTATTACGAGTCTTGAGTCTCATTAATTAGCTACGAAAAATTTAAAAATTCATACCGGGCAGTAGCTTCATCGGCCGACATTGAAAAAATGTGCATTAGGTCAACATAATTGCAAGAAACAACCGTTTTTGCCCACGCTTAAATTCTCAAATATTGCGAAAATCCTATTTATAATGAATACTTACGTGTATAAGTGAATGCGAATTCGAGATTTATCTGAGAAATTACTTTAACTTTTCATTCCACAGGTATGTGCCTGGGTGTGATTTTTCGCGTTTCAAACAACACACCTGAAGCTAATTTGTAATTAGTCGGGAAGCTATGGATACAACAAAAGGGGCGTCCAATGCGTCTTGGTAAGCTGGGGTTAACTTTTCTTTTTCTCGGTGTTGGCCTGTCTCAACAAGCACTGTCGTTAGGTCTTGGTGAGATTAAGGTCAATTCAACACTGAATCAGCCTTTGGATGCTGAAATTCGATTGCTTCAAGTTCGTGATCTTACCGATCAGGAAGTTTTGGTAGGTATTGCTTCAAACGAAGAGTTTTCTAAACTTGGGGTCGATCGCAGTTTCTTTCTAAATAATCTTCGATTTAAGGTTGTTTTAGATAATCCTTCGGGCCCTATCGTAAAAGTAACTTCTACTGAAATTGTTCGCGAGCCGTTCCTAAATTTCTTGGTAGAAAGTCAGTGGCCAAGCGGTCGCGTACTTCGAGAGTACACTTTGCTGCTCGATTTGCCGGTCTTTAGTGCTCAATCTAGTCCAGTTGTGCAAGCTCCCGCGGCTACTCGCAATACTCAAACTACTCAAGCGCCGCGAACATCGACTGCTCCAACAACCACCACTTCGCAGGCAGCTCCTGTAACAAGATCTACATCTCCGACGGCAGCGGCTAACACCAGCGCTGCGCCGGTTAATCGCGGCGAGGGCGGTACCTTCGGCCCGGTTCAGTCTGACGATACCCTATGGGAAATTGCTGCAACCCACCGTCCAAGCTCAGAATTTAGCATTCAACAGACGATGATAGCGATACAACGTCTGAACCCAGAAGCGTTCATCAACGGCAACATCAATCTGTTGAGAAAAGGACAGGTTCTACGATTGCCTTCTGAAGGGGACCTGCGCGGATTAAGTCAGACCCAAGCCGTAAATGAAGTTGCCTTTCAGAACAGTCAATGGAGTTCCGGCGAGAGCTATGGTCCTGGTTTGAGTGCCACTGCACCAACTCGCACACTATCAAAGACAAGTACCTCTGTTGAAGGCCGAGTTTCTTTGGGCGTTAATGAAAGCCCGTTGAACACCTCAGATTCGGGCTCTGCCCGTGGTGCCGACTCGCAAAAAGTTTCTTCACTGGAGAATGAGTTAGCAATTACTCTTGAGCAGCTCGATACTTCAAAGAGAGAGAATACCGAATTAAAAAGCCGCGTTTCCGATTTAGAACAGCAAATCGAAACCATGGAGCGCTTGCTCTCTGTATCTAACGATCAGCTGCGTGCTTTGCAGTTGACCTCGGCAGATAACGCTAATGCTGAGATTCCTACAGACGAATCTGGTTTGTCTTCTGAAGATATTTCTGAAACCAATTCTGAAGATGCTTCTAACGTTGATGATGAGTTAGCCAATTCCGAATCGCCCACGACATCGGTTGATGGTTCGTCGGATGTTGGTTCTGATGTCGAAGACGGAGAAAATGGCGCTGAGTATGTCAGTGACGACTCTGAAGTCTCTGAAGCTCCAGCACCTGTTGTACAAACGCCACCGCAACAAAATCCACGCACGGTTGTTACCGCGCCTCCAGCAAAGCAACCTAGCTTTTTAGATTTCATCTTCGACAATCTTTACGTTGTAGGCGCCGCACTGCTTGGCGTGCTGTTGTTGGTGCTTTTGCTTGTTCGCCGAATGATGGCTAAAAAAGCCGAAAAAGAAGAGGCGATAGCTGAAGAAGAGCTTGTAAATCCTTTCGAATCGGATCGAGCCGAAGATGATATCGATGATCTGGAAATGCCAGATGATGATAGTTTTGCTAATGATTTTGATGATCAAACAGTTCGTCTAGCGGATAACGACGATACTACAGAGCCTAACTTGTCTGATGACGAAGAGACACTTTCTCAAGAAGCTTTGGCAAATATCAATCCAGAAGAAGTCATCGCGGAAGCCGATATTTACATCGCCTACGGTAAGTACGATCAAGCCGAAGATATGCTTAAACGCGCGTTAATGGCCGAACCTGGCAATGTTGATGCGAGAGTGAAATTATTAGAGGTATACGCAGAATCCGGCAATCTTGAAAAATTTGATCAGCAGTTCGAAAAGGTTCACGAATCTGGAGATAATTCAGGAATTGTTCGTGGCAACCAACTGCGCTCACAATTCACCAACGCACTTCCTTATGCTGGAATGGTGGCTGCTGGCGCGGCCTTGGCCTCGGAAGACTTCAGTAGTTTGGATTTGGATGTCGACAATAATGAGGCCGACGGATTTGGTGAGATAGATTTCAGTGCATTAGGTGATAGCGATCAAGATTCTGAATCCGGTTTGTTGGACGAGCTTTCGTCTACTGAACAAGAAACCGAAGATGATGACTTCGACTTCGATCTAATGGCCGGTGACGACACCAAAAACGAAGAGGTCGATGATCTCGATTTTGATAGCTTCGATATCGATACCGATTTTACTGGCGCAAGCTCTGATAGCGAAGTTGCTGAAGCCGACGGCTTTGATTTAGATTCCGACTTTTCCAGTTTAGATGAAGCACAAGAAGATCTTGTGGTGGATCAAGAAGCGGAAGATTTATCGTTCGATCTAGATTTGGATTTCGATAATTTTACCAATGAAAACACGGAATCTGTGAGCATTGATGATGGTCATGAAGTTGATTCCAGTCTTGGTGAAAATGAACTTGAAGACCTTTCTTTTGACACAGATTTTGACGGCGATCTAGACGATGCATCCTTGTCACTAGATCAGCCTGAAAGTATGGATCTTGGTGAGATAGACATGTCACCAGATCTAGAAGACGACTCTTTTGATTTCAATTTAGATCTAGATGCAGATAGTTCTGAACCTGCTTCTGACGATTTAGGTGCATCTCTTGATTTTGCGGGCACTACAGACGATACCGATTCGGAACTTGACGAATTCGACCTTGATCTCGATATGGATGAGGAGGCGACTGCCTCCGTCGATACCGTAGAAACGAGTTTGGACGATAACGATTTGGATATGGCCGATGACTCTCTATCTGCTCCATATTCAATGGACTTATCGTTGGATGATCAGCCAGAGACTTCTGAGGATGAATCCGATTTAGCGTTAGATGATGTCGATAGTCTAGAATTAGATTTTGAAGAGCCTACCGATGTTGTCGAAGATGAACTCGATTTTGCGACCGACGATTTAGATCTTGGCTCGCCAGAATCTTTTGATGCTCCACACTCTTTTGAAACTACAGAAGCCTTCGAAGAAGAATCTATCGATTTGGACGATGGCTTAGATCTTGAAAGTATGGATGGCGGCGTGTTGGATGATTCCATGTTTGCCGACATTGACAATGATCTTGCTTTTGACGAACAAGCCGATGAGTCTGCTGAAGAACCTTTGCTTGATGGTGACACCTCCGACG
>CALMJT010000008.1 GCA_937864365.1 uncultured Alteromonadales bacterium
GGGCAAGCGGGTGATGCCCGTATCCAGGTGTGCAAACTCGCGGTACAGCGGGATATCGTGCAAGGCCTCTTCCATAGCCGGGTCCGAGTGCCCGAAGAACTGTTGCAGCAGGTGAATGCGCAGCATCACCTCTGCAGGAAACGGTGGCCGTCCGGTATTGCCCGCTGGCGGATGCGGTTCAATCAACGCCAACAAATCGGTCCACGGAATCACCAAATTCATTTCGTCCAGAAATTCACGCTTGCGCGTGCACTTGGTGATCAGCTCGAATGTCTCAGATCAGACCGTCTAAGCGCTGACTTTTGCAGACCTTCCCTAACATAGTTATAGCAAACGCAGTTGAAAGGAGCGCCTTCGTATACGTCTATGACGTAAGGGGGCGTATGATGCTTACTATCCTGCCTGGCAGCGGACCGGACGATGGGCTCAAGGGATATACCCAGTCAAGGTTCAACGTTAGGCGTGGCGCCTTTATTTCTAGCTACGATGAGAAAGGTCGACAGGCGGGCACTGTTCCTGCAAAGTGACTAATTGAACTCATGAGTCTTGTAGCCAAGCCCCTCACAAAATCTCGCTTCAAGATAGCGCTCGATTGCCCGACGCGCCTTTATTACTCAGCCAGACCGAAAGAATATTTCGACGCCAACCATGACAACGATTTTTTGCAGTCGCTTGCTGACGGTGGTAACCAGGTTGGTGAGCTGGCAAAGTATCTCTGGCACGATGATCCCCTTGGTGCCGGTATAACCGTCGAGTCTCTTGATTACGACACAGCGATCACCGAGACAAAGCACCGTATGGCTAGTGCGCAGCGTGTCGTGATTGCAGAAGCAGCGTTGGCTTTTAAGAGTTTCTTCATTCGGGTTGACATACTTGTCCATGACCCGATTGCCCGCACTTTGCAGCTGGTTGAGGTGAAATCCAGCAGCGTGGATAACGCGACAGTCGTAAATCGTTTTAAAAATAGCCGAGGCGAATTTGATCCAGGTTGGCTGCCTTACCTTTATGACGTGGCGTTTCAGGCACAGGTGGTAAAGATGGCTTTTCCTGGCTACCGCATAGAGCCAGTCTTGGTGCTGCTGGATGCTCAGGCTGTTTGCGACGTAGACGGGTTGCACCAGCGCTTTCAAGTGGTTCAAGATTTGGATCCAGACACAGGGCGAAAGCGATCAGGTATCAGGACCGAACCGGGTACGGTTCGGTCGATGCTTGGCGACCTGAAAATCCTTCGACAAATCGATGTGTCTGACATTGTTGAAGAGCTGAGTAATAAGGCAATTAACCTCGCGACGCTTCCACCGGAGGCAAATGGCGGGTTGTTGCCTTTTATGCACTGGGTGGCGAAGGTTCAGGAATCTGGCGAAAGGTGGTTTGGCACTGTTTCTAAAGCATGCAAGTCGTGTCCGTACAGAGCAGGCGCATCAGACGAAAAGAAAAGCGGCGTGCACGAATGTTGGCAGCTCGCCATCGACAAAGGTGTTCTTGACCAAGGTAGTGGTAAAGGTGACAGAGATACGCCGCTATCAATTGACCTGTGGGGCGGAGGAGGCGGAGCCAAAAGCATTGCTCAATTGGTGATTGAAAAGCGCCGAGCCTATGTTGCCGACGTTCAAAGTGAAGACTTTCCAGTGAAAAAAGGAGGCAACGCCTCACTGGGCATGGCGGCCAACGAGCGCCGCATGGCACAGGTTATGTCGGAGCGCGGTCAAGGTAAGCTGTTGTTTAACGAATTCGCGCTCAGCGTAATGGACGAATGGTCATGGCCGTTGCATATGATCGACTTTGAAACATCGGCGCCGGCCGTCCCCTTTTTTGCGGGCATGCGACCCTATGAAACGCTGGCTTTTCAGTTCAGCCATCATGTAATGGAAAAGGACGCCTCTGGTTTAGTCCGAATTCGGCACGCCAACCAATGGATAAGCACCGCCGCCAACACCTTCCCAAGCGTTGAATTTGTTCGTCGGCTGCGCAAGGCCTTGATGCCCGACGGATGCCTGCGAGGAACGGTCTTTCGTTATCACAACCATGAAAATACCGTGCTCAGAAACCTTAGGCGGCTTATCGGGGCGGAAGGTCGGTGGGACGCTCCTGACGCTAAAGAATTGGTTGCCTTCATTGATATGGTCACTCGCTCCACTGCCGCTGATGGACAGGGCGAACATGAAGGTGCAAAACAAATGGTGGATTTGCACCGCTTGATACAGCTTGGCTATTACTCTGGGCGTGCAGGTGGCAGTATCTCGCTTAAGAAAATTCTCCCAGCTATCCTTCATGATGCCCCAGGAGTGGCCGCCAGGTACTCCAAGCCTGGTGTCTATGGTATGGGCCTTGAAGTCGAGAGTCTGAACTTTAAGAGCACAGAAGGGCATGTGTGGCTGCGGGCTGATTGTGGAGGAGACCCCTACAGGACCCTGCCACCTGTCTTCGGGGCTGGGCAGGGCGAGCTTAACCAAATGCTTACCAAACTTGCCGGTGATGACGAGGCGATCAACCAGGGCGGAATGGCAATGACTGCATATAACTTTACTCAGTTCAATTGTTTGAGAGAAACTGAGCGGGCAGGCATTGAGGACGCCCTGTTGCGCTATTGCGAACTAGACACGCTGGCCATGGTTATGCTGGTCCAGGGACTCATGGAATTGCGTAGTGTCGGTGAAAAAAGCAATGTCTGAATGTCCTACCCCACCGTGTCCTTTGGGATGGATCGCCACACACGGCATTGCTGGGCTGGCATCTGATCCGCAGCGGATGTTCAAAATCTGTTGCATCGGCATTTGACATACCGTAACATGACAATTTAATTAGTGAAAGTTTTTTATGACTAGCTGTATTTCATGGCAGACTCAATCGCTGCCTGACCTAATGCCGTTTTTCCGCCTTGGTTTTGGGTATCCAGGTACTTGGGGCTGGTGTTTTTTTCCAATCGATTGATGCGGCTGCAAGGTTTTGAGATGAATGCGCCATTGCTCAATCAGTCTCAGCGCTTCTCGCTACCAGGTGCAATGACCGATGGAAAACAAACAACGGTTTTTAAAGGATTTAATTTTGTTGAATGCAGAAACGAAAAATCAGAGATTGAAGGCTCTGGCCGAGCGCAGGCGTAATGATGCTCAAACTGGATTGAGCAAAGTTTATAAACAGGTTGGAGACTTTCATGCTGGAATTTATGACACATGGGGGCACGTATCTCCTTGGAGTAAGTCTGCTTGTAATGTAAATTCTTCTGTGATGGTGGTCGCACAAGATTGGACGTCTGAAGAGTCAGCAAAAAAGACCCCTAGTAATTTTGAGCTCGGATATTCTCCGGAACTTCCAACTAACAAAAATCTCCATTGTTTTTTGAGGGATTTTTTTGGTCTTGACTTCTCAGATATTTACGCAACTAACTTATTTGTTTTTGTTAAGCCAGGAAACTTGTCTGCCCGAATTCCATCAAAAGATTTACTATATTCAGCAAAAACCTACACCTTACAAGAAATCGAGATTGTTAAGCCGCGTATGGTGATATGTCTTGGAGCTGCTGCTTACAACAGCCTTTGCAAGGCTATTGGAGTTAAGAATCCAAATTTCAAAACCTCTTTTTTGAACCCGGTCGAATTCAAGGGAACCTTTATCTATGGGGTTCCTCATACAGGTGGTTTAGGTACAAAAAATGCTGGAGGTCTCAGCAATGTCAGAGACATATGGTCGAGATTAGCATCTCAATTGAGAGCGCAGTGCCCAACTAGCCAGATTTGATTTTTAGTTATTGAAATTTAAAAAGGATACAAAATGAATAAAGAAAAAGCAATTGAAAGTCTGAAAACCCAAAGTGTTTCCTTTGGCGATTTGCCCGAAAGCCTTCAGGAAGACAAAGATATAGTACTCACCGCTTTAGAAATGTATGACATTTCTTTTGAGGATGTGCCCTCAGTCTTTCTTAATGATAGAGATGTCACTATCTGTGCTGTTAGACAATCGCCATACGTCTATGCTCAATTGCCAGAAATTATGAAGCAGGATAAAGAGATTGCGATCCAAGCAATTGAGCAAGATGGTGACATGCTAGAGCATTTGCCTGATAGCTTACAGCAAGATCGAGAGTTAGTTACTACGGCAGTTAGAAGCAGATTCTGGGCTAAAAAATATATACCAGATGAGCTCTGGGGTGATAAAAAATTTATCGATAAATTATTTAAAGAAATATTTGAAAACGATCCATTCCTCTTTGAAACTAAGGTTCTTCCTCCTACGGAAGAAATTCTCATGAAAGGGTTTGGGTGTAACAGCCTTGATACTTTCGTCGGGACGACTGGTGAGGATCAAGATAGTGAATGGTTTGTTGATTTAATTAATGATAATTGGCAAATCAGCGAAATGTCACCCGGGGAAAGCAAAAAAGTAGGGAATGAGGTGGACATTTGTTGTTATCACTCTATTTCAGGCCCTGTGACTGAGCCTGCTGGCGGTAGACAAATCTTAAAGTTCTTTGTTGTTTCATTCCAAGTTGAACCGATACACATGGTGTATCAGCAAATATTCGATGCGGAAGGGGATTTGTACGGAAACGACGCTATGTTCTACGGATCACATGGAGTTGGACCAATTTCAGAGAATGACTACTGCTCTGAAATGATGGGGGATCTAGAAAATACAGATGACGATGATTGGGAAGAAGAGAACTAATAGAAAGCTCGCTCTATGGCCAACATAGCAGATGGCTGGTTAGAAATTGAGCCGCTAACTGTCGAGGAAATTGCCGTGGTCAAGGGCGAACTCTTGAAACATTGGGGTGCCTTTACCTATGGCGGTGAGGCAGCAATTGAAGTTGACTCCGACAAGCTAACGGTGATATTTAGTGGTCGTTGGACCTGTGATGCAGCATGGGATGCTATTGACGCTATTTTGAACTGCGGCAGTAATAGTGTTGCTTCCAGTGTTTTGATCAATGCTCCGATGTTAGGACTCGGGAAAGAGTTAGCTTCTGGTTATCAAGCTATGGTTAAAAAAGATAAGGGTGGTGCTAGTTTGAAACGATATCGAAAGAAAATCTAGTTATCACAAGTTCTGAAGTATTTATTGTGTAATATATATTGCAGTCCAAATCCTGGGAGGCTTGGAGCTATGTCAGCAAAATGGGGGCGAAATAATATGGAGGCGCTTTGCCCAAAAAATTGGTCTTAAAATTTGATTTTTAAAAATGAAAGAGATTGACATGAATACTGAATTCACCAAAAACGCACTTGAAAAATTCTGCGAAGAACATGGGCTTCCTGTTGCTGTAAGTTCAATTGGATGGGCCGCGCAAGAGTGTACGTACTCATTGAATGACGATGATATTGGAGTCAGTAAGCAAGCGTCAAAGGGGTGGCTTTATTTGAAACAAATTGATGATGACGCCACGGAGGATGAGGATCCTGTTAATTTTTCAAAATTTGATGAACTTTGGTCGGTAATTTTGGCATTTATTGAGGGCAAGACAACTGAGACTGAACTTTATGTGACCTTCGGAGATACGGATTTTGTTATTCGATTAAATGAAATCCAAATGGAGGCTAAGAATCAAGAGTTCACGCCTGTTGAAAACATTAAAGATATTATTGTTAAGTACCTAAATGAAAATGATATTGAGATCGAAAGTGTACTTGATGACGATGGTGACTTAGATATTGATGAATTTATTGACGAGTACGCTGATGCCAGTTGGGGTGATACGGAATATGATTTATTCAATGAATTTGCAATGCTGGAATTTGAAAATGGCACTCTTGTTGAAATTGTAAAGAATAATGATTCAAATCATATTTTGATTGCAAGGGTTAATGAGAAAGATGTTTCACCTGATGCTCCATTTTCTGATTAATTGAGAGCGTGAGGTCAAGACTAATTGCGTATAGCTTTATTGACCGAAATATTCTGGGGGTATCCAGAAGCGATGGTTACGCCCCAGGGTGCTCCAATCTCTTATTTCCCGCCAGCCAATAGAGCGTAGCACCCTGGCGACCTGGCGTAGTGCAGGTCTATCTCGATATTTGCCATTGCATTGAGCTGCTATTTCGAAGATCTGGAATCTTCGTTGCTGCATCAAAGGCGGAAGATTAGACCACCAGCGTTGAATTTGAGCTTCGAGTGGTTCTTGAGCAGTCCCGTTACCGCGCTTATTAAAGCGACGTTCTGCGAGGCGTTGTTCTGAAACTGTACGTAAGTTTTGTATGTAATGTCTCATGGTCATCAAAATTTGTGGTGGCTGCATCTAATGGCAGTAATGTCAGTGCGCGCACCGTGGTGTTTTTGTGATTTCCCCTGTCGTCAAGCGCACTGACAAAGCCGACATTAGGCAGCTTCTTTGAGTGACGGATGCATAAAGTACCTGATAGCTGGCTTTCCTTCGCCGGGACTTTTGCGTTCATCTTTGACGCCGCGCAGCCAACCCAGATCACACAACTGATCCGTTGCTTCGGTCGCTTCCTTTGGGCTCGAAAGGAGAGACCAGCCTTTGCGATAGACGTCTCGGACAGTAAAGCCATCCTGTAGCTCCGAATTTTTTATGCGATTTAGCAGAAGACGTGCGCCTTCTTGACTTGTTGAAGAAATCCCTGCGTAACACCTCTCGGCATGCGAAAAGAGAAAACCATGCCATTTGAGGGCGCAATTCAGTGAAACAACTCCGATGTTTCCATTACGACCTTCGATCAGATGGTGAAGTAGAGCTAGGGCAGGAACTAGTTTCCGATATTTGCTCAGATGTGATTCAAGAGCAGGGTGTCGTGCTGTTCGTCTCAGATCATTTTCGAGAAGACTCCACCATTTGTTAAATTTGGCTTGAGCAACTTCATCGAATTTGAGGACAGGAATGCTGCCTTCGTAATGTTTTATGGCTCCGACGGTCACCAGATCGATTTGTACTAGTCGGGTGAAGATTGACTCTGCGTTCTTTGCTGCAGTCATATTAGGGGGGCGGTCCACCTGCACCCAGTCATTTTTGATGTCTGGGTAAACCAGAAGCTGAAACCGCTGAGCAAGTCCATCGTCTCCGGCTCCACCCGAGACAGCGCCGCGTAAATATTCGTTCAGTTTGGTCGGTTGAAGTCCACCAAGTATTGAGATGCAGAGGCGAGGGATTCTGAGTGTGCCTCGCTCGATACGGTCAAACGTGTAGCTGTGCTTGCCGTTCCACGCTTCAAGATAGAAGGCTCGTGCCGCCTCTTGGCCATCAGAATCGAGTCTCTTGAGTAGCCCCGACAGTTCGTCTTGGAATACAAGGACTCCATTGGGGTTGCCACTCAAAATTTGCCCAAGCTTCTGATAAGTGGCGTCGCTAACGATCACCCGCTGAGGTTGAGGTGGTTCAGGCTCGGGTGGCAGCGTGCCAGTCCAGGCCCCGCCGTTCTTGGCAATCTGTGAAGTGATTTGTTTCTTTGTGGCTTCGTAGACAAGACGCTCACCCTCGTACCGTGCCTTGACTGTAGGAAATGCGTCTTGTAGTTCGGCCTCAATTTTCTTCAGAGGACCGAGGACCTCTGAAAGGGCTGGAGTTTTCATAACGCCAGGTCGGCCAACAATCGCTCCCCAAAGGTTAGGCACTTCAACCCAGCCAGTGTCATGTTTCTTCGGTTGGATGCCGATACGATTTCCCAAGGCTGCACCAGCGGCGACCATAGCGCCGACTGCCAGAAATTCAATGGGACATTGCATCCTCTCGGCAATGTCGGTGATCCACTCGCGAAATCCACTTGGCAAGATGCTGCTGTCAAATGATGAGACCGGGTGCAACCCGTTGCCGATTTCAATAGGCGTGCCCCATGTTGTGCCAGTATCTGTGGCTATGGCATTTTTACTGGCATATCGGCTAACTCGATCTAAGACAGCACCCTCATCAAGTGGTGGATTGATGTGTAGCTGGTTGTAATCAAGGCAGATTCGTTTGACAAGATCCTCAGGCACGCCTGTCGAACGAAGGCTACCTGCGAATCGAAGTATGGTGCTTTCTCGGCCGTCCCCGTCAGAAACCAGATCCGGCGCTTCAAATCCGATTTCGGTGTGAATTGCCTCAAGGAGGCTTAACCCCTGCTTGTCAGATATTGGGGTGTGCTCGAACTTGTGCCCTGCAAGTAGCTTTTCGACATCAATTGACCTTCCACCAAAGTGATAGGTCAGAGATGTCTCAACGGGTGTGTACACGGGTTGCTCGCCACGATAAACGGACTCGTCAAATTTGATGCTGTTTGAGCCCAATGAGAAGAGTATTTGGGTTTGCAAGTTTTTACAGACCAATATACATTCGTTCCTGTTCATAGGCCGGGATGCTGAAAAAATCAGGCGTGCTCGCGGGGCGTTATCGCTGTGACTGGCTGTTGTGTACCCAAATCCACGAAACTTGGCCGCGTACTCAAGCAGCGAGTGAAAGTGCTCTGGCGAAGAGAACCAGTCGCAATCGAAGGGAATGAATGTTCGATCAAGTACGTGGTCTTTTAAGCGCCAGTGAGAATCACCGGCAAACCTTTCAGGGTCTTGGTAATGCTTCCCCAAGGCTAGTGGAGCGCACACGTAAGTCTTGCCTTTGCGGGGGGCTCTGTCAGATAGAACTGCTCGCTCAAATTCATCAAAAGATCGGCAAGTAAGCTGTTCGGGTTCGTTGTCGAACTTGGAGATCCCGCGCGAATAGCGAATCAGCTGTTCATATTGGTTCATTTGTCTTGCTCCTTGCCGATGC
>CALMJT010000009.1 GCA_937864365.1 uncultured Alteromonadales bacterium
TCACAATTTCAATCACTTACCGTTCTTGAAATTGGCGACACATCCTTGTGTCGCCGGAAACTCTAGGTTAATCAGGGTTTCCTATGAGTTATTAGTTAAGAGTCATTAGTCTTTAAGCTTGTCGATTTCTTTTTCAAGCGCGGCAAGCTCTTCTTGCGTTAGCGTATTTTTGTTATTGCCCAATAGTGCTTTCACTGCATCAACTGCCGAGCCACCAAAAAAGGTTTCTACCAAGCGCTTCATTGCCGAAGCGCCCGCAGCCTTTTTATTATCGAGCGGAAAATACCGATAACGATTGCCGTCGCGTTCGGCGCGGATTTGTTGTTTTTCAACCATACGATTGAGCAACGCGCGCACCGACGAATAGCTGGGTGGATTATCAATTGCCTCTAACACGTCTTGCACAGAACCGCCGTCGAGCTGATAAAGCGCATCGAGTATTTGCCGCTCGCGTTTGGAAAGATGTTTTTCGGTTGAAGTGTTATGTTCACTCACAATTTACGCCATTCAGTTTTAGAGGTTGAAATCGTCTATGTCACCAAAGTGCTAATTTTTTAGCATGTGCTAAAAAATTAGCACAACAGTTTGTTTTCTGCAACCATTGATTGCAAAACGATCAATATCTTAGGAACGACTAATCTATATCAAAATATTTTGATATAGATTAGGTTGGGTGCTACACTTCAAAAATGAATGCCACCACCGATATTCCCAACGCCCTTGATGATTTGTCGCTACTGTTAAAAGCAGCGTCCGATCCTTTGCGTTTGCAAGTTTTACGGTTGTTGGCTCAAGACTCTTACGGCGTTTCTGAACTGTGTCGAATTTTTGGCGTGCGCCAGTCTGGCATGAGCCACCATTTAAAAATTCTGTCGCAAGCCAATTTGGTAACCACTCGCCGTGAAGGTAATTCGATTTTTTATCGCCGCGCTCTTGCGAGCGGTTTTAATTGTGCGCATTTACGCAATGAATTGTTTGTCGAGATCGATCATTTATCGGTTAGTGATGAAGTTGAAGACCAATTAAAGGTCATTCGCGCAGAACGTGTTAGCAGTTCTAAAGAGTTTTTTAATCAAAACAGCGAAAAATTTCGCTCACAACAAGATTTAATCGCAAGCTATCCCGTTTATTGTGAGCAGGTTAGTGAATTAATTCACAAAACTAAATTACCTAGCCAACATTTAGCGATAGAAATTGGCCCAGGTGAAGGTGAATTTTTAGCGATACTTTCGCAGAGTTTTGACGCCGTGGTCGCGGTAGACAATAACCAAGCCATGCTCAATAAAGCGAAAGTAAATTCAGAACAGCAGAATTTATCGAATATTGAATTTATTCTCGACGACACCAGCAATATAGAGAACTTCGTTGATGTAAATTCGGTGGATTTAATTGTTGCCAACATGGTTTTTCATCATGTGCCATCTCCGGCAAATCTATTCAGCAATTTAGCGCGAATATTAAGGCCTAATGGTGCATTGGTTATTACCGACTTATGTTTGCACGATCAGAATTGGGCAAGGGAAGCCTGCGGCGATATTTGGCTTGGATTCGACCCAAACGATTTATCTCAGTGGGCCAATAACGCCAATTTAATAAATGGCCAAAGTATTTATTTTGCTTTGCGCAACGGTTTTCAAATTCAAATTCGACAATTTGAGAAAAATTCAAACGCACCTATCGCGTTTTCGAGGAAATAATTTATGTCTGAATATTCCGTATTTACTTCCGAGAGTGTCTCGGAAGGTCATCCCGATAAAATGGCCGATCAGATTTCTGATGCGGTTCTAGACGCAATATTAAAAGACGATCCCAATGCACGTGTTGCCGTAGAAACACTGGTAAAAACCGGTATGGCAATTGTTGCGGGTGAAGTTCGAACCAACACCTACGTTGATCTTGAAGATTTAATCCGTGAGGTTATTTTAGGCATTGGTTACGACTCCAGTGATGTGGGTTTTGATGGCGCAAGCTGTGCTGTTATAAATGCGATTGGTAAACAATCATCAGACATCGCCATGGGTGTTGATGAAGCTGAAAATAAAGATCTTGGTGCCGGTGACCAGGGTTTAATGTTTGGCTTCGCCACCAACGAAACCGACGTGTTAATGCCAGCGCCAATTTATTACAGCCACCGTTTGGTTGAGCGTCAGGCGCAATTGCGTAAAGACAAAACCTTGCCGTGGTTGCGTCCAGACGCAAAAAGCCAAGTCACTTTACGTTATGAAAATGGCAAGCCCGTTGCGATCGATGCCATCGTATTATCAACCCAACACTCGCCTGAAATTTCGTTAAAAGATTTACGCGAAGCCGTTCTTGAAGAAATTATCAAACCGGTGTTACCCGCAGAATGGTTACACGCAAAAACGCTGTATCACATTAACCCGACGGGTAATTTCGTAATCGGTGGCCCTGTTGGTGATTGTGGTTTAACTGGCCGTAAAATTATTGTTGATACCTACGGCGGTATGGCACGTCACGGCGGTGGCGCCTTCTCTGGTAAAGATCCTTCCAAGGTAGACCGTTCTGCTGCCTATGCTGGCCGATATGTTGCCAAAAACGTAGTTGCCAGTGGTCTTGCCGACAAATGTGAAATTCAAGTTTCTTACGCTATTGGTGTTGCTGAGCCAACGTCAATTTCGATCAATACTTTTGGTACCGGCAAAATCAGCGATGAAAAAATCGTTGAATGTGTACGCGAACATTTCGATTTACGACCACGCGGTTTAATTGAAATGCTGGATTTAAAACGCCCAATTTATCGCGCGACAGCTGCTTACGGCCATTTCGGTCGTGAACTTCCAGAATTTACCTGGGAAAAAACCGATAAAGCCGAAGCTCTAAAAGCCGCACTGTAAAAAGGAATCTATTGTCATGAACGCTATTGCAGATTTTACCGATTATAAAGTTGCCGACATTAATCTGGCCGCATGGGGCCGTAAAGAAATTGAAATTGCTGAAGGAGAAATGCCAGCATTAATGGCTTTGCGTACAAAATATCGTGAGCAACAACCTTTAGCTGGCGCTAAGATTATGGGTTGTATTCACATGACCATTCAAACCGCGGTTTTAATTGAAACCTTGGTTGATCTTGGCGCAGAAGTGCGTTGGTCGTCGTGTAATATATTTTCGACTCAAGATCATGCCGCTGCGGCAATTGCTGCTCGCGGTATTCCGGTGTTCGCATGGAAAGGCGAAACCGAAGAAGAATTTAACTGGTGTATTGAGCAAACCATTTTAAAAACCACGGGTTCGTCTGAAACCTGGGACGCCAACATTATTTTGGATGACGGCGGCGATTTAACCGCTATGGTTCACGAAAAATACCCACAAATGCTTGATAGCATTCACGGTATTTCTGAAGAAACCACCACCGGTGTTCACCGTCTTTTAGAAATGATGGAAAAAGGCGAATTAAAAGTGCCAGCTATCAACGTGAACGACTCGGTGACTAAATCGAAAAACGACAACAAATACGGCTGTCGTCATTCATTAAACGATGCCATCAAGCGCGGTACCGATCACTTGCTATCGGGTAAAAAAGCGTTGGTTATTGGTTACGGTGACGTTGGTAAGGGTTCTGCTGCATCTTTGCGCCAAGAAGGTATGATCGTTAAGATTACCGAAGTTGATCCTATTTGCGCGATGCAAGCGTGTATGGATGGTTATGAGGTTGTTTCACCGTACATTGACGGAGTAAATACCGGCGATATCGACTGCATCAATACCACATTATTAGCCAATACAGATCTTGTGGTGACCACCACCGGTAATGTAAATGTGTGTGACAAAAACATGTTACAGGCGCTTAAAAGCGGTGCTGTTGTTTGTAATATTGGTCACTTCGATAACGAAATCGATACGGCGTTTATGCGTAAAAACTGGGAGTGGGATGAAGTTAAACCACAGGTTCATAAAATTATTCGCAACAGCGAAACCAACGATCATTTGATTTTATTATCTGAAGGTCGTTTGGTGAACTTGGGTAATGCCACCGGCCACCCTTCACGCATTATGGACGGTTCTTTTGCTAACCAAGTATTGGCGCAAATGTATTTGTATGAAGCAAAATTTGCGGATCTTCCTGCGGCTGAAAAAGCAGAAAACATTTACGTTAAAGTTTTACCGAAAAAACTCGACGAAGAAGTTGCTGCCGATATGGTTAAGGGTTTTGGTGGTGTGATTACTCGCATGACCCAAACCCAGGCCGACTACATTCATGTAAATATTGACGGCCCGTACAAACCAGAATCGTACAAGTACTAAAAAAGCTTGGCTTTCAATAACTGTATAAGCCTCTGATTAACTCATCCATGACTTAATCAGAGGCTCTAATGCATCATTATTGTTAATTTATGAACATAATGATTTTAAAGTTAGCAGAAAGTATTTTATTTTTTGCAATGAATAACTAAGCACAATAACTACGCACAACAACGCAGAATTTTTTAATTCTGTCTGCCAGCAGGCGAGAGATCATGGACAATAAATTCCGTTTAAGCTTTGAGTTTTTTCCTCCAAAATCTGGAAATGGCAAAGATAAATTAGTTGAAGTAAAAAACCAGTTAGCCCGTTACAACCCAGAGTTTTTTTCAGTTACTTACGGAGCTGGCGGTTCTACTCGCGACAACACTAAAGACATCGTCTGTGAATTTGTTAGCCATGGTCACGCTACCTCACCACATTTATCGTTTGGTGGTGACACCGAAGATACCATTGCTGCGTTGTTACAAGAATACAAAGATGCCGGCGTGAAGCGTATTGTCGCTTTGCGCGGTGACATGCCTTCGGGTATGGGTGGTGCGCATCAAATGGTTTACGCCAATGAACTTGTGGCGTTTATTCGTGAAAAATTCGGCGATCATTTTCATTTAGAAGTTGCTGCCTATCCAGAGATTCATCCCGAAGCCACCAGCTACGATGCCGACATTCGCTATTTAAAGGGTAAATTCGACGCCGGCGCAAACAGCGCCATTACCCAGTATTTCTTTAATCCAGACGCGTATTTTTATTTTATCGACCAATGTCAGCGCGCCGGAATTGATAAGCCGATTTATCCGGGCATTATGCCAATCACCAACTTTGTTAAGCTGGCTCGTTTTAGCGATAGTTGTGGTGCTGAAATTCCACGTTGGATTCGTAAAAAATTGCAGTCCTACGGTGACGATATTTTTAGTATTAAATCGTTTGGTATCGATTTAATTTCTGATTTGTGTGAAACCCTGCTCGATAACGAAGCTCCGGGCCTGCATTTTTACACCATGAACTCAACCGAACCAACCACGGCTATTCTTAACAACCTAGGTCTCGACTGCGACTGATTGATTCTGCCAAATGCGTGTACCTAGAGTTTACATCGAGCCCAATCAAGCCAACCTGTCTGCGGCTTCAAATTCTTCCTTGAATTTAGAAGGGCAGACAGCCCATTATTTATTGAAAGTTTTACGGCTTTCGGTGGGCCGTGAAATTGTCTTATTCGATGGCCAAGGGACTGAAGCGCAAGCGATAATCAGTTCTGCACAAAAAAACACGCTCACGATTACTGTTGAACAAGTAGAACGTATTTCTAAAGAATCATCGCTATACACTCATTTGGGTATAGGCGTGTCTCGCGGTGAACGGTTTGACTGGGTTTTACAAAAAGCTACCGAGCTTGGTGTTAATGAAATAACACCCCTATTAACCGAACGTGTTGAAGTAAAAATAAAGCCCGACAGAGCCGATAAAAAATACTCGCACTGGCAGCAAATTATTATTAGCGCCTGTGAACAGTGCCAACGAAATACACTGCCCATTCTTCACGATCCCCTGCCTATCGAAAAATGGCTTGAATCCAATAACAGCGCTCGAAAATTTGTGCTCGATCATCGCGGTACTACTGCGGATTTAAGTGCACAAAAGCCCGAAAGTCTGTCGTTATTGGTTGGGCCAGAAGGTGGATTGAGTGAATCGGAAATTGCGCTGGCTATTGAGCATAATTTCCAATCAATGCAATTAGGCCCGCGAGTATTGAGAACCGAAACCGCGCCTATTGCAGCATTGAGTGTGCTGCAATATTGCTGGGGCGACTTTGGTTAAATTAAGAAGGAAAACCGTCGAATTTTTTGGCTTGAAAAGATTCGTCGTGCCACGCCATTCTTTCTTGCCAAAAAATATTATCTTGCGGCTTCAGAGTTGGCTGCTCATCGAGACAACCTACTGGAACGATCAGGTGTTTTCCGTCAACGGTTGTAAACGGTAAACCGCTACCGCACTCGGTGCAAAACACCGTTGTGAATTGCCTGCCGGGATAATCGAATCGTTTTATTTTATCTTCACCGCTCAACCAACGAAGGTTATCGGGGCGCGTAAATGCGTTGGCGGCATTCGATGAGCCACTGATTTTTTGGCACTGAGTACAGTGACAAAGATGAAAATCGTAAAAATCGTCTTCAAGTTCGAAGGTAACGGCTGAACAAAGACAACTACCTTTTAGCGTTTTCAAAGCTAAAACTCCTGCGCTCGTTAACTTTTTGCGATTCTTAGAATGGCCGAAATCGCGCCTACGGATTGTTAAATATCTAAGCTTAAATACGCTTTTTCAATACGCTCTAGATCGGGAATAACGGCTTCTTCGGCAGCGATTTTAACTCTCATAAGTTCATAGGGATGCGCCGGATCTTTGCCATCGTCCACAATCAGCTCATTTTCAACCTGTGCCAAACGCGGAATACCCTGTGAAACCAACGCGATAAAATTTAGGTGCTCGCTTTGACCTGTGGTGTTGAGAATGGCAACACGCGCACGAGTAGTTACACCGGGATTAGGTTGCCCGTTCATCACTTCATAAGAAACTAACGGCACCGGGATGTTGCGCCAGTAAAACTCTCCCAAATACCAGTTGGGACCAACGTCACCATGGAAGGGCATTTCATAGGGAACCATTTCTGCGACAGATACTGTCGGTAACAGCAGGTTATATTCCGCCAACGGTACTAATAAGCATGGCAGAACATCGACATTGTCGTAGCTGATTAACTCAACGTCGTTCATTTGGGCTTCTCAAGGTTTTCAAATGTACCAGCATCACACTGGATGAGTTGGCGCTATTTACGCTGTAATTAGCAAACGCAAATTAACCGTAGCTCAAGAATAAAGGATCGCATCAATAATTTGTAGAGCGAGAGTGTTAAGGATTACTCAGCGACCGCACAATTGTGAAAACTCGATGCACTCAAGTGTTTGGCTAGATTTTCAGGTGTGTCCACCGTACCGGTGATTTGTGCATCAATAACACTACTGGGCATCGAAGAAACAATACAAGACTCCGGCGATTGTGCCCAAACTTTTCCACCTAAGCTTTTGTAGAGACGTGCACCACTGGCTCCGTCGTCGCCCATACCAGAAAAGACGATACACCCGCCTTGATAACCACAGCCTTTGCCAAACGATAGTAGCGATGCATTTATCGACGGCTGGAATTCACCTTGCCACGGATCATCGTCTAAAAATACGACGCCACCTGGCAGAATTCTGACCTGGCAATGGGTTGGAATAATGGTGATTGATTTGGGCCGCAGAACTTCACCACTAGCGGCTATTTTGGCACTGTACCCGTGCACACCATCGAGCATGGTGACTAGGTTAGATTCAAATCCAACGTCTATGTGCTGGGCATACAAAAAGGCAAAATCACTGTTGGGCAATAGATTTTGTACAAACGCCTTCACGGCTTCTGGGCCGCCGGTAGATGCCGCCAGAAACCAAGTTTTCTCAGGATTCATGCGGAAGTGTTGTGCGTGGGCGCGAATTTCTAGCAGTTTTTCGACAATTTTTAATTCGATTTCTGCCAGTAAAAACTGCGCTCCACTCGGCAGGTGCTCATCAAGAAACAGCGTGGGAATATCAAGCTCGTGACTCTGCGCGATAGCGACCTCTAAACGCTCGCTAATTCCGCCGGAGATATCGATCAAACACAAGTCGCATTGATCGAGCCCTTGGATAACCGTGACGTCCCCGTTAGTCAGCGCGTCGCCCTGTGAAGCTAGGGCAACATTTGCAGCCCGCTTAGGGAAGATGGGTGTCACTACGCGTTCCTGCCCGAGCGGGAACGCCTTAAAGCCGCGTCTTTGTAAAATACTGGTCAGTAGATTACGGTGGTTGTTCAAATCACTTAAGACGGCGACTTTGGCCTTCGAATCAACCAAAACAGTTAATCCTGTATTTGGGCCTGCCCTGTTAACAAGTTGATGTGATACAGCAAATCATCTTCTTGATATGGCTTGCCAAGGTAATGATTTACGCCCAGTTCATATGCGCGCTCTCGGTGCTTAGAGCCTGTACGAGAGGTAATCATGATGATGGGCAGGTCTTTCAAATGGCTCGTGGATCGCACATTTTTAGCAACCTCAAAGCCATCCATCCGTGGCATTTCAATATCAAGCAGCATGACATCGGGAACGCGATCTTGAAGCTGACGTATTGCATCGACGCCATCTTTTGCGGTCATCACGTCAAAGCCTTCACGCTCTAAGAAGCGGCTTGTTACTTTGCGCACGGTCACAGAATCATCCACGATTATGACGGTGCGAACAATGTCTTCTTTTTCAGGTAGATTTGTTCCAGATTTGTGCTCTGCGTTGGCTTCAATCATGTAAGACTGAGCAACGAGACGTCGAACGAACGCCAACAAATCTAAAATCACAACCACCGAACCGTCACCCATTACGGTGGCGCCAGAAAGGCCGTCCACACCGTTAAATTGCGGTCCAAGGCTTTTCACCACAATCTCGCGGCTACCCATTAAGCCATCTACTTGCAGAGCTACCGAGTATTCTTGAGAACGAACCAACAATACCGGCAGCGGCAAGGCATGACCTTCGACTTGGTAGCGATGATTTTCATCCAAAAGATTACCAAGGTGCTTAACTTGATACTGCTGTCCGGCGTATTCGAAACGGGCATCAGGGGTGTTGTAATAATGCTCTAACTCGTAGGGACTGACGCGTACGATACCCTCGATGGTATTCAAAGGTACCGCGTAATAATCTTCGCCAATCACAACCATTAAGGCGCGGTTTACCGACAAGGTGAACGGTAAACGCATAATGAATTCACTGCCGCGACCTTCTTGCGAGTTAATGCTGACCGAACCACCCAACTGTTTGATTTCAGCGTTCACAACGTCCATACCGACGCCACGACCGGAAATTTGCGTGACTTTTTCTGCGGTGGAAAAGCCTGCATGCAAGATGAACTGCATGATGTCTTTGTCGGAAAGCTCGGCATCTTTGGTCATTAAGCCGCGTTCAATGGCTTTATCACGCACGCGTGCGATGTTGATGCCTCGACCATCGTCCGACAAACGTAAGATAACATCGCCGCCCTCTCGGCCAAGACCGAGACGAATCGTACCGACTTCATTTTTGCCGTTACTGACGCGCACCTCTGGCATTTCGATACCATGGTCAACGGCGTTTCGAAGCATGTGCTCAAGGGGTGCCACCATGCGTTCAAGCATGGTTCTGTCCAATTCACCTTCGATGTTATCGAGCTCGAAGTTAACGCGTTTACCAAGTTCTGTTGAGATTTGGCGAACAATACGACGAAGCCTTGGTACCAAGCGCGAGAAAGGTACCATTCGCGAACGCATCAAACCTTCTTGCAACTCGGTGTTAATACGCGACTGCTGCAACAGCAGGGTTTCGGTATCGCGTGTTTTGTTAGAAAGCGTGTCTTTTAAATCGATTAAATCCGACGCTGACTCCATCAAGGAACGCGACAGCTGTTGCAACTGAGAATAGCGATCCATTTCCAACGGGTCGAAATCCTCGTGCGCTTCCATTTGCTCTTGGCGGAACAGAATCTGCGCTTCGGTTTCGATATCAAGTCTGCGTAACTGCTCTTGTAAACGATCGATGGTGAAATCCATTTCGTCGAGCGTGTAGCCGATCTCGTTGACCTGTTCTTCCATACGCGCGCGAGAAATTGAAGTCTCACCGGCGAGGTTTACTAGCTCCTCTAAAAGCTCGGCGGCCACTTTTACAGATTCTTGTGCAGCACCGCGTTGTGCGATTTGCGCGCCCATTAGAGTTTGTACTGGTGGAGCCGTAAGGCGCTCGTTGCTGCGAATAGGTGTTAATGGCTGTTGCGGTGTCTCTTGTAGCGTTTTTCGCGGTGCAAAAGGAACGACATTAGAGATGGAATCTGAAGTAATTGTTTGAGCTTGTGATACGTGAATCGGCTCGGCCGACAGAGTAAGCTCGCCCTCAAGCGGTTCGTCATCAACCGATGTGTCATAGCTTTCATCTGTCGTGGGAAGCTCGGGCTCTACATCGGCAGACTCAACGGCTGCTGGTGACGACGCCAATCCAGCGTTGGTATTGAGGTCGGATAAATCTAGTTCGCCAGCGATAAAGAGTTTTCTTAATCCAGCGACAGGTTGTTGCTGTAAATAGTTTTGCACCTTGTCAGATGACGTGTACAGCAACTCGTAATAAGCGTTTACCTTGTTGAAGAAGCCATCGTCTAATTCACCGCGACCTTCTTTGATCAGGTAAGACTCAAATTCGTGAGCCGCTTCACCAAGACCCATGAGACCCGCCAAACGCGCACTTCCTTTGAAGGTATGCAGTAAACGTTTGAGCTTTTCGGAACAGTCTTCACGCGTCCAGTCTTCCATCCAGTCGTGAACGCTAACGTCAATCTCTTCGAGTAATTCAGAGGACTCTTCCGCAAAGATTTCAACAATGTCGTTATCGAGTTCTAAATCAGATAGGTGCTCGGCGGTTTCGAGAGGCTGTGCGGAAACACCGCTGGATAATGGCTCAGAAGACCGAATGGAGGCAACTTCAGGCTCGTCATTAATTACCTGATTTACTTGCTCGGTGTTATTCAAATCATCAACGGTCAAATCAGCCAATTCTGAGGTTTCGTCAACCTCTATAGACAAATCTTCATCGAGCCCAATGGAATCCATGTCATCGTCGATAAGAGCATTGTCATCAACGACTTCAAGAGACTCCCCTACATCGAGATCGATATTTTCGTATTCAGGCTCCGCAGCTTCGGCGTCAGTGAATGCCTCTGCTTCTACTTCAGAGAGAATTTCGTCTTCAAGATCTTCGTCGATAAATTCAAGATCATTACTCTCGGCGTACTGCTCGGAAACCAGAGATTCGTCTTTGAGCGGCGAGTCTAAAATTTCGCCGGTAGATTCGTCTTCAATTTCTAGAATCGGAATATCATCGATCAGTGTTTCGTCGTCTTCAAGCTCAAACTCTTCGTGAACTTCGGTGGTGTCGTCAACGAAGTTCTGCTCTGCGTCAATCAGTTCAACATCGTCATCTGGACTCAACAATGTTGGAATTTCTTCGTTGTGCGCTTGATCGACGATGTCTTGGTTTTCTTCAAGAATTACAACAAATTCGGACTCCGACTCAGCCTCGGTAAAGTCATGTATATCCTGAACCTGTTCGCCGGATACGTCTGCGGTAAGATAGAGATCGTCTTCGCTCTCTAAATCATCTGCGGACTCGACCAATTCAGAATCTTGGGCACTGGCATCCTCAGCCTGATCAGGCTCACTGGTAGTTTTCGGTGTAAAACCAACGGTAAACCAGCTTGCGTCGTCCAGCGACCCCACTCTAGACTCAGGTGCCGATGGAGATTCGGAATTGACTTGGTTAAGACCTGCTTCAACGTCTTCGTCGGTCTCATCAACCAATTCCACGTCAAAACTGGCTATGGGTTCTTCGCTAGATTCATAACCAACCGCCGATGCGGGTTGCTCTTCTGAGTCATCTAATTCCGACTCATCAACCAAGGTTAAATCGGAACTATCGAAGGTTTCTAATTCTGCAAGAACCTCGTCTTCTTCAAGGATTTCATCTTCAAGTACTTCGTCATCAGCATCGCTAGATTGAATCAAGCTTTGATCTGCACGCAGAGCGTTAGCCTTGGCTTCGTCCAACAGAAGCTCCATTTCGGCGCGAAGCTGCATCGATAACGGCGGAAGATTTTGACCAGCGGCAACCGAATCGATCATGTCTAGCAAGAAATCGTGGCCGCGATTAAGAACTTCGTAGAAGCGTGAAGTGCGATTTAAGGAGCCGTCTAAGGCAACATGGTAAAGACGCTCAAGCAAGCTGCTGAGCTGAGCCATGTCTGGGTAGTTGGCGCGTTTTGCGCCCTGAACCAACAGATGCAGCTCATTTAAGATGGCATGAACTTCGGCTTGTGAGATTTGATCTTGACGCCATTTTTCGAGGTATACATCTGCATCGAGTAGCAGATTCATCTCCTCGGCCATAAAGATTGACAACAACTCCGGATCGACGGGTTTTGCCTGCTGAGATGCGTCTTGTTGGCGTACGATTGGACCAATGGTTTTGTCGCGCAGCTCACTAACACGCGCTAGAAATTGGTCAAGCTTGGGGATATCCAGCGCTTCATTGTGACTGATTTGATCGAGTACTAAATGAATATAAGCAACGCCATCTTTCACTAGCGTTAGGATATCTTCATCAATGGCGAGTTGATAACTGCGCAGTTCTTTGACGAAACTTTCAAAAGGACCAACAAGTTGAGCAATCGGCCCAACCTCAGCCATGTGAGCACTGCCTTTTAAGGTATGCAGAGCTCTTTGCATAGGATCACTGGGCGCTTCAAAGACAGGCGCCGCGTCATCCATCTCATCAATGTATTCTTGAATAACTTCTAAGTGGCCTTGAGCTTCGGCACTGAAGATTTCCCAAAGAAGAGTCTCATCGTCGTCATCAACTTCAGGTTCTGATGTTTCTATCAGGTTCTCATCATTGATGGCTAAAACGGATTCAGATTCTGGATGAGACTGATCAAATTCAACACCTAAATCAACGTTCTCTTGGTGTAACGAAGGATCTAACGCCAAACCCGGACTGACGGTTTTTTTTTGTGATTTTTCTTCTGCAGGATTCAACAGAGCTTCAGGCTCAGAGCCTGAAGCAATTTCATCCGCCCAACTCATGTACTGACGGCATAACTCAGGTTGAGGGTTGGGGCGATTTTTACTGAAGCTTTCGATTAAGCTCGGCAATAGTGCTAAAACACGGTTGATCAGTTCAACCTGCATAACGTCGGGCTTGATGGTTTTATCCAACACGCGGTTAAGCATGTTTTCAATGGCCCAAGCTAATTCGCCAATATCGCTGGCGCCAACCATACGACCACTGCCTTTTAAGGTGTGGAAACCACGGCGGAATTCGATTAAGGCTTCGCTGTCGTTAAAATCCTGAGACCAACGAGGGAAGTATTCTGCGATGGTTTCTTTAACTTCTTCGGCTTCTTCGATAAAGATTTCGATAATTTCATCATCGATTAAATCTTCTTCGTCGCGGGCGACAGGTTCTGAGTCGGCCTCAACCGTTGCGGGAGTTGCAGGCTCATTTGAGACAAGCTGGTCTTCGTCTACGAGGTCTTGTTCTGCTTCATGTTCTGAATCAGCTTTGGTCTCGATAGTTTCTTCGCTTTCTTGAGGCGATGTGTATTCACCGGAAAGCATTTTTCGCCAAGGATCTTCAAACGCAGCAACCGCAGGCGCCTCTTCTTTTGCGGCCTCATCAATGTCGATTGCTGAAGGCTCCGCGTGAGTATCCGCCGCCTTATCAGCCATTTTATTTTTCTGGCTACCGGAGTTTGTCGTTAAAGACAGATCGATACCTAAATTACGAACGCTGTCTTCAGCAACGGCCAACAGCATTTCATCGTCGTTTTGGCCATCTTTGGAGCTTAGGTGCTCAAGGTAATATTCAATACTGGCGATAGCATCTGCCAAGGTGTCTAAAACTCGCCATTCGGGCGATTGGTTACCAACAAGCAGTTCTTTCTCAATGAATTCTGCACATCCACCCAAAACCTGCGCTGCACGCGACAGAGGTACCATTTCCAAACCGCCACGAATTTCGCGCAGTAGTTTCGGTACGCCTTCAAGGTGTTTTTGATCCCACTGACTGGCAATGTACTCAATAATGCAGTCTTTTGTTTGCTCCAGACCATTGCGCGACTCGGCCAAGACAACATCTTGCGCAAGAGTTAATTGCTGGGCTTTTTGTTGATCAATGTCGTTACGGGCAAGTTTTACACCGCGAGTTAACGCATCCAATCGACTTTCGATATCGATCATTTCAGATGCGAGATTAAACAACTGCTGCTCGCTATATTCTCCGGTCCCCAGAATGGATTCCATGACCGAAACTTGGGCAAGCATTTGTTTACGAATATCGCCAACACCCAATATGGCCAAGGTGTCGGCAACTCGCTGCGCGATTGGGAAAGATTCTTTAACAACGTCCAACACCGTGTCTGATGTTAAACAGTCGTCGAGATTAAACTTGATGGTACGCAGTTCTTCTTTTAACGCTGCAACCACCGAGCGAATTGCTGCGGTATCGGGTGCTGACTGTAGGTTAACCGGCGTGTCGCTGTCGGAATTTAAGAAACCACCGAGCTTATACTTTTCGCGGATTTTGCTGACAAAACGGCCGTGCTGAGTGGAAATAGCCACATAAAACAATAAGTTTTTAAGCAGCTCTTCATCGCATTTGCGATCCAATCCAGCAACGCCGTAATGAAGAAGAATTTTAAATTGGCGATTTAATTGACGTAAAAGAAGTTTTACCGAGGCGGTAAGCTCCAGTCCACCTTCTTCGAGAGCTTCAACCAGCGCTAAGCTGATTTCCCAGAGGGGTTGATTGGCCGTACCGGATGTTAATTTATATTGCCGAGCTAAAACTTTATTCAGGTAAACAATATTTTCATTAACTTTTACGCCGCGAATAATTGCCGCCGCAGCAAATTGATACATTTGTTGCAGCTTTTTTAAGACCGACAAAAATTGCGACGGATGAATACTGGCTTCGATACGCTTATTGTTAAATTGCGTTGCCGGTTTTAAATCGGGATTAAACAATCTCGATTCAGATAACAAGCTTTCGCCACGGACAGCGCGCAAATCGTTCAGCAATGGCAAAATCATTGCCGGCTGATCGTCGCGGTGAGTTTTGATGTAGTCGAGGTATTTGGGCAGCTGAACGATGCCGCGCATCAATGCTTCTTGAGCGTCTACCACATACTGAGCTTTTTCATCACACAGGGCTTGTGCGAGATGCTCTAACTCTTCGGCAAGTAATGCCGCACCGTAAAACTCCACCATTTGCAAGGAGCCATGCACTTGGTGAATGTGGCCGAGACAGAAACGAATCTTAGATTTATCGTTGGGATCGTTAGCCCAATCTTCGAGGGCATCACGCGCATGAGAGAGGGTCTCGTCAATCTCCTGGGTAACCCAGTCAAGAGCAGCAAAATTTCGATTCTCTCCCATTTCGGAAGTCTTCCTCTTTACTTGGAGTGCCGACAGTTCTCTTGATCAGCACCTGTAAATTCTGTTCTTGTTTAAGGCATTTCGGATAAACCGAGCCTGTGATTTACAACCTATTTCTAAATTCGCTGATACGCTTGAACACCTTGTGCTGGAATCGGGGTGAGATTTTCATCTCGCCATCCCACGATTTCCCCGGCGCCGACAATCAACAAACCTTTTGGTTTTAAGCGCTCTATGAGCTTGGTTAAAATCTCTTTGCGACGCCAGCGACGAAAATACACCAACAGGTTTTGGCAATAAATCACGTCCATCGGTAATCTCGGCATTTTGTCGAGTTCACAGATGTTGCCGCGTACAAAAGTCACCCGAGCGGCAATTTCCGGTCGAATTTTGTATTTTTCTTCACCAGCGACCACGTCAAAGTAGCGTTTTTTTTCCTCATCACTGAGGTTTAACAATCGGCTTTTTCCGTACACAGCATTGCGAGCATGGGCCAATGCAGAGGCGCTAATATCGGTACCCAGCACCGAAAAATAACGCTTTTCAACTGCCAATCTGAAACAATCAAAAATAACGGCAGCAAGGCCATAGGCCTCTTCACCGGTGGAGCAACCTAAACTCCAAACATCAAAACTTTCCTGTGCAGGAGCCGAATTAAGATGCTTAAAGGCTTTATTTTTAACCAAGCTTATGGATTCGCGACTGCGAAAAAAGTGGGTTTCTTTTACGAGCAGCCTTTCCATTATGGCTGCCCATTCCATTAAATCTTTTGACACGCGCTGGTAATACTCGCCGACATCGACGGTGTTCAGCTCTCGCATACGCATTGTAATTTGCGTCTTTAAGTGCCCATCTTGAATTTCGCCGAGTTGGACGCCTGTTTTTTGCTCTAAGAGCTCAGACCAAAGGCGAACATGCTCTTCCGTAAACAGAACCGGAGGCATGGATTTCCATGTCGACAAGGCTATTTCTCAAGCAATTAAACAATAACGCCCGGTTTTTTCTTTCCATTCGAGCGAAGACTGTCGGTATCATCTTCAACACTGAGATGAATGTCGCCATCAAATTCGTTGTCCAAATCGACAGCGTCATCCAATGTGGCTACATAGCCGTGTTGTCCTGAATTACCAAAACCAGATACGGTCTCGGTCATAACGGGAAGATCATCTTCGTCAATAACATGATGAGCACCGGTTTCATTTAGACCGCCTTCGGGTAAGGTGAAACCAGCAACCGATTCACGAAGTTCCATCGCCATCGACGCCAGTGTTCCGATACTGCCCGCAGTAGCGCTAGTACCTGATGCAGTTTGCGAGGTAATTTCCTGAATAACGTTCATCGTATTAGAGATATGGCCAGCAGAAGAGGCTTGCTGACGAGCGGCGTTAGAAATGTTCTGGATCAGATCAGCAAGGGTAGTCGATACGTTTTCAATTTCTTCCAGTGCAACACCCGCATCTTGTGCAAGTCTGGCACCTCGTACCACCTCGGCGGTAGTTTGTTCCATCGAGATTACGGCTTCGTTGGTATCGTTCTGAATCGTTTTAACCAGCGCCTCAATCTGCTTGGTTGCCGCCGCAGAACGTTCCGCAAGACGCTGTACCTCATCCGCTACTACGGCGAAGCCTCGACCGGCGTCACCCGCCATCGATGCCTGAATAGCAGCGTTAAGTGCAAGAATGTTGGTTTGGTCGGCAATGTCGTTAATCAACGATACGATATCACCAATCTCTTGTGACGATTCACCCAGACGCTTAATACGTTTAGAAGTATCTTGGATCTGCTCACGAATGGTATCCATCCCGTGGATGGTGTTTTGTACGACCTTAGCACCGTTGTTTGCAATCGATACCGCTCGCTCCGCAACCGATGCTGATTCGGCGGCGTTTGCAGATACCTGGTCAATGGTCACAGCCATCTCATTTACCGCGGCAGATGCTCCGGCAATTTCTTGAGCCTGATGCTCTGCTGCCTCGGCGAGGTGCAGTGCTGTTTGCTGAGTATCCTGAGATGCCGATGCAACGCCTGCCGACGTTTCGTTAATTCGTGATACCAGTACACGCAACTGGTCGATGGTGTAGTTAATAGAGTCGGCAATCGCACCGGTAAAGTCTTCGGTTACGGTTGCGGTTGTGGTTAAGTCACCGTCTGCAAGATCGGCCAGTTCGTCAAGAAGACGCAAAATCGCGTTTTGGTTACGTTCGTTGGTTTCAGCAGTTGCGCGTAGACGTTTACGTGTTGCGCCCAATAACTGCAATGCAATGGCGATCAAACAGATACCAGCCAAGCCAGCTAAGATTGCAATGGTAATAGTGTTGAAGGTACGTGTGCTGGATAGGTTTTGTAAGTCAGCACTCAAACCGTTTAACGATTCTAGAAGTTCAGGAGAGTCGTTTAAGATGGCTTCTGATGATTGGCGCGCAGCAAATAGAGAAGGAGAGGCTTCGAAAATCTCACGAACGGAAGAGTTTACGAATTCGAATAACTCCGAAATTTCATTCAAGCTTGTTACGGCGTCGCTGTCGGTAATTCTGGAAATTCCCATCGGCGCGTCACCTTCACGCATACCGTTAAGAACCTTACCGAACAAGTTCGCATCTAGGTTGAACTGGTCAGCGGCTTCGGAAGCATCTCCGCCACCACGAAGCATTTTATCCACGTTACGACCAATACGTTCCGCACGCCAAGACTGAGTTTGTGCCACTGAAACCTGCTCACCGGGAGAGTTATTTTCAAGCAAGATTTCAACGATGCTGTTATGTTCAGCCTGCAACTCAGGAAGAGATTCGTTAAGAGTGGTAGCAACGTCGTGAAGGAAGAGAATGGTGTCTTCGTTTTGAAGAATCACGCTGATGTTGTCTTGAATACGTTGGAAGATACTTTCGAAGTTTCGGAAGTCTTCTTGTACAGAAGAACGCAACTGAATGCCACTGGTCTTTAGTTCGGTCCAGTCGTTATTCATTGAGGTGATTACTTGTTGCAGTTCAGCAAACGACTCTTCGTCACCTTCTGTAGAGGCCCGAGATAAACCAGTAAGACGGTAAGACAGCGCTCGCAAGTCAGAAACGTTCTGCAAATACCCCTGATCTTTTTCGGAAGCCCGATAAATTTCCACCAAGCCGTAGATGATAAATCCTAACAAAAGAACCAAGGCCAAAATCAGCCCAGCCATAACGGGGCTCTTGCGGACAGAAACCAGTAGGTTGCTGGAATCACTTTTCATGCTAACGCTCTCCCGAACGATTCGTTTTCTGGGTTATTGCTTCCGTTTAAATAATCCTGATTGCTTTGCAAGTACTCACACAACGCCAATCGTTCAACTTTAACGAGTGTCTGCTTAGGTACAGCAAGCAGATTACAAAATAATTACATCAATACAAGGGGTATTTGAGTGGTTCAAATATCCGTACGCTAATTTTTAAGTATAGGAAACTCTGCTTAATTTCGTGTTTCCAGCGACATAAGAACATGCATCAATTTCAACAACAATACGTCATTGAAATTGATGAGTCGCATTTTTAATTTCTGCCAGCCGATTAGATCAAGAATAAGCTAATCAGTGGTTATTGTGTTTACTACATCACTGCAATGCGAATTCTATCGACTTACCAGCAGTTTTAATGTGACCCCAAATAAAAATAAGCCACTACAGCTTTGCCGCCGATAAGAAATCTGGGGTTTGTATCAAATTAACCATACTAAAAACAAACCACTTGCCCTTGTTAGTATCTAGGTAGTTACCTAATAACAACGGATTTAAGGTTTCTTCGTCAATAACGGCTTCTGGTTGGTAGTTTTCAGCCAAGAAATGTTGGATACCGTAGGAGTGATCTACGATTAAACCACAATAAAGTTCTTGGTTTTCCAGAATAAGAATTCGCTGACGCTTTACTGGACTGGTTAGTCGATAACCGAGGTAGGATGCTAAATCCATAAGAGGAAGCAGGCGACCACGTACGTTAGAAACACCTTTTACCCACGGCTTTACGCCCGGCAATTTAGTGTATGAAGGCACTTCCAAAACTTCTGAAACCTGCCCCATAGGCACAATAAAATTTTTGCCTAACAAACCGAAACCCAAACCGCTCCATTGCTGCTGGGTTTCTTCTTGGGCAGGCAAGTCGCGAGCAAATGACCGGCAGCGCGAGGCTAAACTGGCTAAAGCTCGAAACGCCGTATTTTGATCTGTCACCGACTCAACCTCTTTAACCGTAATTAGCCAGTGATGCTCGAAATAGTTTCGATAAGTTGTTTTTCATCGATAGGTTTGGTTAGGTAAGCTTTTGCGCCCTGACGTAACCCCCATACTCGATCAGTCTCTTGATCTTTTGTGGTAACAATAACCACTGGAATAGAAGATGTTTGGTCGTTTTTAGACAATTGTCGCGTTGCCTGAAAACCGTTTAATCCAGGCATCACGATGTCCATTAAGATAACGTCCGGCATATGTGATTTAGCTTCAATTACACCAGCTTCGCCATTGGGCGCTGTTAAAACCGAATAACCGTTTTTTTCCAACATTGTTGTAAGTTTATGTGTTTCTGTTGGTGAATCATCAACGATTAAAACAGTAGTCATGTTTCGCATCCTAAAAATATCAGAAGGGTCTAGAAAAGCAGTCAATATAAATGCTTACTTTAAAAATTGACACTTCAGCTAGAACTAAAATCAAATTCAACGGTTAGCTTTGTAGCACACTTCCAACTGGTCAGAGCTGATCGTCGACCAAAGTAGAGGTGCTTTTTGCCACCGATTCACACAAGCGCTTTTTATCAAACTCTACGCAAAGTATCAAAACACTGAGTAACAGCGTTTTGATAGGCAAACATTGCCGACCAATATTACGACAATGTTCTTAAAATACTGTTACTTACAAATAAAAGCTAATAATAGCTCTTAAGATATCACAGCGAGACCAATTCTTCACAGCATCAAGCACCGCTTAGCCTTCGAAAATAAGCTTCTTTTCGAATCTTTTCCTATTTAACGTGCGCTATATTAACGCGCTAATTAGGAATTACCTCGTAGAACCGGTTCGTTATTCACAAAAACTTTAAAAGAATTTAAATCAAAACATTTGGTTATGAATATTGTTATTAATGGATCCGTCGCAAGGTTCATTGATTTCTCAATCTTGTCTGCTTATTTTAGCACCTATAAAAAACAAGTAACGACCAAAAGCAAGCTATAGACCGATAGTACAAATTCACTCAATGTTTGTTTATGCAACCGTTTAGATGTACAGACAGAAACATCTGTTATACGCGAGAAAGCGAAGCATTCACAACCAAACCTAGAGTTTGGTTGTATATGCACGCTTATTAGAGGAGAAATTAAGAGGCTTTTGCAGGAACATGGGCTTCGATGGCGCCCAATAATTCTGCTTTACTAAAAGGTTTTGTCAGATATTGATCAGAACCAACAATTCGACCTTTCGCTTTGTCGAATAATCCGTCCTTACTGGAAAGCATAATAACGGGCGTAGATTTAAACTCGCTGTTATTTTTAATTAATGCACAGGTTTGATAACCATCTAGCCTAGGCATCATAATATCAACAAAAATTATATCAGGGCGGGTATCAGCAATTTTCGCCAGGGCATCAAAACCATCAGTTGCGGTGACTACATTGCAACCAACTTTTTGCAAGAGGGTCTCAGCAGTGCGCCGAATGGTTTTACTGTCATCAATTACCATGACTTTTAATCGTTCTAAATTCACATCCATAGCGTAACCTTGACAGTGAGTTCAATTACAAGTTAGTTCTTATAAAATCATTCAATTTGAAGAGTTTGCAAAACCAATAGTAATTAAGCACACGGTAAACTAAAAAGCTCTTCAAATAATATGGCGATCTCAATCTAAGAAGGGCTCGCCTTAAATCGACCGCCAGTTTTTACCACAGTTCTATTGGATTATCTATAAACCGCCATTATACGGCATATTTAAATAATACCGGGATGAGTAAAGTAATACCTCTGTAAAACCTTGGCCCAGATCACATAAAACTGATATCAATACGTATTATTGAAAAACGAGAATCTTAATTTATGACAAAAAAAATTGGCATCATAATGGACCCTATTGAGTCCATAGCTGTAAAGAAAGACACTACTCTTGCTTTAATGTTAGCTGCCCAAAAAGAAGGCTGGCAACTTTATTATATGGAACAGAAAAGTTTGTTTTTGGATCAAGGTCTCCCCAAAGCAATCGCCCACAAAATACAAGTGTTCATGGACATGCAAAAATGGTTCGAGAAATCAGAACCAGAAACCATTCAACTTGAGAGCCTAGACGCAATCTTAATGCGTAAAGACCCACCCTTTGATAACGAATACATATACAGCACTTATATTTTAGAAGCCGCCGAGAAATTAGGCACCTTAGTTGTGAACAAACCTCAATCGCTTCGCGACTGTAATGAGAAAATATTTGCGACTCAATTCCCGCAATGTTGTCCACCGGTTCTCGTCAGCAAGGATTACGGTTTATTGCGTAAATTTCATAGCGAGCACGGCGATGTAATCTTTAAGCCTTTAGATGGCATGGGCGGCAGCGGTATTTTCCGATTAAAGCCCGATGATCCAAACGTAGGAGTGATCTTAGAAACTCTGACCCAACACGGTCAGAATCTAATAATGGCGCAAAAATTTATTCCAGAAATCTCCAACGGTGATAAGCGCATCTTAGTGGTAAACGGGCAAGCGATTCCTTACTGTTTGGCGCGAATTCCAGCGCAAGGAGAAACCCGAGGCAACCTTGCAGCAGGTGGGACCGGCCGACCACAACCATTAACCGAACGCGATGAATGGATTGTTAGCCAAGTTGCACCAACACTGGTGGAAAAAGGTTTGTTATTTGTCGGCTTAGACGTTATTGGCGACTATTTAACAGAAATAAACGTCACCAGTCCGACTTGTGTTCGCGAAATTGATGCGGCCTATGAAACAGACATTGGCGGTAAGCTTATAACTGCAATCAAAGAAAAACTGTCATCCAAATAATTTCTGCCTGAAAACAGTATAGGAAACTCTGATTAACCAGAGTTTCTCGCGACACAAGGATGTGTCGCCAAT
>CALMJT010000010.1 GCA_937864365.1 uncultured Alteromonadales bacterium
TCCACGCTCAAACTGATTATTCGCATATTCGCCCCTTGATGATGGACTGTGTATGATAACGACGTTTAGACAATTTTGTTAGTTAGTTGCCGTTTATTCCTGATTTAATTAGGTATTCTTTACATGCTTCAGTACCAAAAAGATTTCATTGAGTTAGCCATCAAACATAAAGCCTTAAGTTTTGGGGAATTTACCCTAAAATCTGGCCGTAAAAGCCCCTACTTTTTTAATGCCGGGCAATTTAAAACCGGTTCTGCTTTGGCAAGTTTAGGGCGATTTTACGCTCAAGCGTTGGTTAACTCAGGAGTTGAAATAGATTTAGTGTTTGGCCCTGCTTACAAAGGTATTCCTTTGGCTGCGGTAACCGCGGGTGCTTTATACGATCAGCATCAACTCGATCTACCTTATAGCTTCAACCGTAAAGAAGCCAAAGATCACGGTGAAGGCGGTACTATTGTTGGTTCTGAGCTCAAAGGTCGGGTATTAATTGTCGATGATGTGATTACCGCCGGAACGGCAGTGCGCGAAGTGATGTCTATGATTTCATCAGCCGGTGCAACACCCGGTGCAGTCTTGATTGGTTTAAATCGTCAAGAACGAGGTCAAGGTACACTCAGTGCCATTGAAGAAATCGAACAGGAATATAAGATTCCGGTCATAAGTATTGTTAATTTAGATTCAATTGTTGAGTATTTAAGTCAATCATCAGAGCAAGAGTCGCAGTTACTTGAGCGAGTAAAAGCCTACAGAGCAGAATTTGGAGTGAGTTAATTTATATGGAACGCGTCATCAACACATTTGATCAAGTCTTGAAGTTTATGCTTCGAGCAGGCGGTCGAAGTCTGTGGCTGGTGACTTGGATGTCTTTTGGGCTCATTGGATTATCAGCCTCTGCACAGCAACAACAACCGTTGTTTTACCGCTATGTTAATGACGATGGTATTAAAGTATTAGAGCAATCAATACCGCCCGAATACGCACAACGCGGTTATGAAGTAGTCAACGTCAATGGCGATGTCGTTAGAATTGTCAAAGCAAGTTTAACGGAAGAAGAACTGGCGGCGCGTGATCGTCAACGTAAACTGGAAGAGTGGGATAAAGCATTGCTCACTCGCTACAGTACGGTTTCAGATGTGCGAGCGGCAAAAAAGCGTCGTTTAGGGGAAATTAATACCTATATCGCGATTTTACGAGGCAATATTCTCAACCTTGATTCACAAATCGCGCGCGAACAAAGCAAAGCCGCCGACAGCGAACGCGCAGGCTTAGATGTACCCGAAGTGATCTTGATTAACATTCAGAACTTCCGCAACGAAAAACGCTCTGCTGAAGAGCAGATTGATCTTCGACGTGAAGAATATGAGAGTGTTGCCGAGCAGTTTGATCGAGATATTGCCCGCTTTGAGGACATTTTGCAGCGTCGTGAGCAGGCACAGCGCAATTAATTTTCTGTTGCGAACTGTGCCGTCAATTTTTTACCATTACGCTGGTTGGTCGATAAATGGCTAATCGATTAGCGGCTAGTTAACACCAGCAAGCGCTTCTCTAAAAAATCCGTTCATCAGTAAGGTCCACTGCTCGTTCCAATGTTCAGTTGGGCGACGCTTGAAATTACTGCGCACATACTGGGCAATTCTGCCTTCGGCGGCTGCGACAAGCATATTCGCTGACGCGTTTAAGCCGATTTGTGGGCGTATACCTTCACGCAGTTCAGCTTCACGAATGATTTGCTTAATTTGCGTTTCGAGTCGGTCGTAGAACTGGACAACGCGCGCATGCAGCCGCTCGTTTTCTCCCGCTAAAGCATCACCGGTTAGTATCCGAGTAATACCCGGATTGCGTTCGGTAAAGGTTAATAGCAAGGTGAGAATCTTCTCGCAGCGACCCATGGCGTTAGGTTCTTCGTTTAAAATCAAATTGACCCGTGTAAACACGGTATCTTCGATAAATTCAATCAGACCTTCAAACATTTTTGACTTGCTCGGAAAGTGCCGATACAGCGCTGCCTCCGAAAAGCCCACTTGCTTGGCCAGTGCCGCGGTGGTGATGCGTGAGCCCGGTGAAATCTCAAGCATATGAGCTAAAGCTTGCAAAATTTCTTGTCGGCGAGAAAGTTTGTTTTCTGATTTTGTCATATCTACTTACATTTGATTTTTTTAATAAACGTACAGTGCGGTTAGGCCCTGAACGTAAGGCTTAGAGCATTTTGTGTTAATCACCCACAAATTCGATGATTCTTTGCATATTGCAGAAAATTTCATCAAAACGCTTAAGCAAAAGTTTTGCGCTTATTGGTAATCAAGGTGCCCACGCCGACATCGGTGAAGATTTCCAGCAATACAGCGTGATCCACACGACCATCAATAATGTGAGCAGAAGTTACGCCACCTTTAACCGCATCAAGAGCGCACTGAATTTTTGGCAGCATGCCACCGTAGATAGTACCGTCTTCAATCAGTCCGTCTACCTGTTCGGTACTCAAGCCAGTAAGTACTTGACCCTGTTTATCTTGCAATCCAGCCACGTTCGTTAATAACACGAGCTTCTCGGCTTTTAGAACTTCGGCGATTTTTCCGGCGACAAGATCGGCATTAATGTTGTAGGTGGAGCCATCTTTGCCGACGCCAATTGGCGCAATGACGGGAATAAAATGGCTGTTGATCAGCATGTCGATAACGCCAACGTTGATTGAGCTAACCTCACCTACGTGACCGATATCGATGATTTCTGGGGCGTTCATTCCCGGCGTTTTACGTTTAACTTCCAGTTTGCGTGCATTGATCAACTGGCCATCTTTACCCGTGATACCAATCGCTTGGCCGCCGTTATTGTTGATGAGCGAGACGATTTGCTTGTTAACACTCGCGCCCAACACCATTTCCACGACGTCCATGGTGGCGCTGTCGGTTACTCGCATGCCATCGACAAATTCGCTCTTGATTTGCAGCTTTTCGAGCAGTTCGCCAATTTGAGGGCCACCACCGTGCACAACGATGGGGTTAATGCCAACAAGTTTCATCAACACAATGTCGCGAGCGAAGCTGTTTTGCAACTCTTCATCAACCATTGCGTTACCACCAAATTTTACGACGATGGTTTTGCCGGTAAATCGTTGGATGTACGGCAATGCTTCGGTAAGAACTTCGGCAATGTTCATAGCTGCGGTGCGGTCAAGTGACATGATGAGTCTGGTGCTCCTTGGTAATGTACGGGCAAGGGATATTTGCGTGATAGAAGTTTATCTTCTGTCACGCGAAAGTCGCAATTGTAAAAAGACGATCTGAGTAAAAGTCTGTGTTAAAACGACAGATCCAGTTTAGGGGCGACCTTAGAAAGCTCACGTTTGAACAGTATTTTGAGTTGCTCGATAACTTCTTCGGTCTCGCCTTCAAAGCGCAGGGTCAGTTCCGAGGCGGTGTTCGACGCTCTAACCAGCCCCCAGCCCTTACCAAAATCGATGCGCAAGCCGTCAACGGTAGTTGTCGTGCCGTTTTGGAAATTACCGACTTCGATAAGGCGTTTAATGATCTCGAATTTATCGCTTTCTGCAACAGCGATACGAATTTCGGGTGTTGCAGGCAGTACCGGGAATGCTGAGAAAATTTCATCGAGTCCCTGCTCTCGCAGTGACATGATTTCCAGCAGGCGCGCTGCGACTAGTATGCCGTCGTCAAAGCCATACCAGCGATCTTTTAGGAAAATGTGGCCGGAGTACTCGCCGCCAAGCAAGGCTCCGGTTTCGATGATTTTTGCTTTCATGTGCGCGTGGCCGGTCTTCCACATAATGGGGCGGCCGCCGTAGCTGCTGATGAGACTGCCCAGCTGACGAGTACATTTCACATCGTAAACCACGTCGGCGCCGGGGTTGCGAGATACTATGTCTTTGGCGAACAACATCAAAAGTCTGTCTGCGGAAATAATCTGACCGCTTTCGGTGACCACAAAAACACGGTCTCCGTCGCCATCAAAGGCAACCCCAAGATCGGCACCTTCTTCTTTGACTTTAGCAACCAAGTCAGCCAGGTTCTCTGGTTTGCTTGGATCTGGCTCGTGATTAGGAAAAGAGCCGTCGATATCGCAATGCAGGCTGACAACATCGCAGCCCATTTCGGAAAAGAGTCTTGGTGCTATTTCACCACAGGCGCCGTTGCCAGCATCGATCACGATTTTGGCATCGCCCATGAGAGCAACGTCGGAAAGAATTTCATCGATGTATTCAATAGAAATATCGCGGATACTGGTTTCGCCGCTGCCGCGTTTGAAGTTGCCAAACTCCATTTCTTTATGGATTTGCGCGATCTCGTTTTTAGCCAGAGTAGCGCCACTGAGCATCATCTTAAATCCGTTATGATCAGCACCGTTGTGGCTGGCGGTAACGATAACACCGTGTTTGATGGTTTCGTCGGTAGCAACGGCGTAATACAGCAACGGTGAGGGAACCAAACCGATATCAACAACGTTACAACCAGTACTCAGAATACCTTGCGTCAAAGCTTTGGTTAGCGATGGGCTTGAGATGCGGCCATCGCGGCCTACAAACATATCGTGGCCGCCACTTGCTATCACACGTGAGCCCAAAGCCTTACCTAGAGCGTTGGCGAACTCTTCGGTGATTTCTTGGTTGGCTATGCCGCGAATATCGTAGGCGCGAAATACGTGATCTGGGAATTGTTCAGTATCTGGCTCAAGAGTTTCTGTGTTATTGATCCGGCCGGTGGTTTCACCACTCATCAGTGATTTGTCAGCCTCAGAAATTTCTACGTCCGCAAGAGCCGACATGGGGTTGGTGCCAACGCTGATTCGTTGCTGTTCCATGGCGAGTTTTTTGGCTTCTTGCTGATGCTTGATCCTTATTCCTAAGAAATAAGCGCCACCGGCAGTCAGCAGTAACACTATTGAGTGAGCGATAATCAGCAGCCACGGTTGAACGCTTGCTTGATCTGCCAGTTTGGGTGAAGGATAAAATTCCAAAAGCCATAGCTCGCTCATATCGACGGTAACTTTGGGGCCGTTACCCGAGCCGACGCTGGCGATCAATTGATTGCGATTTTTAAAGATTTGCAGGAGTTTAGATGCGCCAAGAGAGATGTCCGTTTGTGCCATAGCTTCGGTTAAATTGCTCATCGGAACCCGGATCATAATGACTCCTGGAGCAATTTCAGCGGAGCTGAGTTTAGTATCTTCTTGGTCATACACGGCAGCCACGAGTGTGAAGTACCACGCGTTATCAACCAGTCCCGCTTCAGGCAGTGTTGGTACACCACGCAGGGATTGATTGATCAAATCTAATTCAGCAAAGCGAAATTGCGTTTCTGGATACTGAATTTCAGGTGCATTGCTGGAGCCAATTAGCAGGGCTTTAGAGTCTGGCGGCAGTAGTCTTTCGATGGAGTTTTGCCACTGTTGGCGGCTTTGTGTCGATAAGGGTTGTCCCTCGGCAAGAATGTCTTCGGGTTCTGAGTCCGATTGGGTTATCAAGGTTTTTCGCTGAGTTAACTTGAAGTATTCCAGTAAGCCTTGGCGTTTCGAAAACTGATCAAGGGTTGATTGCAGCGCGTTGAGCCGAAATTGAATTTGGCGAGCCACACCTTGGGCATGCTGCTCGCTGAGCTTTTCAAGTCGTTGCGCTTCTACCTTGGTGATGAAGTGGTCATAGCTAAAATAGGCCACCACTGCGTTGATGATTACTGCGACAATGATCGCCAGTATGGGCAGTGGAATTTGTTTAAGGGTGTTCGGTGTAGAGGAGCCTCGCTTGGACTTATCGTTGTTTTTTTTATCGGTGCTTTTGTTCAAGAAAGTAAACACATCGAATCCTTAACAATTGAGCGACTGTTTTAGCTTAAGAACCGCAGAGTTATCGTTAGAAAGATAATCTGAGGTTCCAACAGTAACAAAGAATTAATCGGCAAAAACCGTGAAAGCCCCGCGCGCATCAGTTAGATAAGAGGCACAAGCGTTGGTTATACGATCTAGCTTGAGTGATTTAAATATCGAGCGCCAACGAGTTGCATAAGCTCGATGGCCAGTACCGACTTGTCCAGGTTGGGCATGGGTTTTTCACCCCCCTTCCAGTAGACGGTAACCTCGTTTTGATCAGCATTAAATCCTATATCACTGCGCGATACGTCGTTGGCAATGATCATATCTAAGTTTTTACGAGCCAGCTTGCCGCGAGCGTAGTTGGCAACATCATTGGTTTCGGCGGCAAAACCCACGGTAAAGGGTTTTGGATTGCTGGCTGCAACTCCGGCAATAATGTCAGGATTTTTGACTAATTCGATGGTCATGTCGTCGCGATCTTGGGTCTTTTTGATCTTTTGCTCTGCAACACTGGCTGGGCGATAGTCTGCGACGGCGGCCGAACCGATGAAGATATCCGTTTCTGAAATCTTTGCCATCACCGCAGCCTGCATCTCTAACGCGGTGCTGACTCGAATACACTCAACGCCTTGAGGCGCACTGAGATTGGTTGGGCCAGAGACCAGAATCACCTTAGCGCCAAGTTCGGCGGCAGCACTGGCGAGTGCATAACCCATTTTTCCAGAGCTGTGATTGGAAATATAACGAACGGGATCAATAGCTTCTCGGGTTGGGCCAGCGGTCAACAACACGGTTTTTCCGGCCAGTAATTGGGCGCTTTTGTTGTCAGCGGTTGATTGGGAGGGTTTAAAGTGTTCCAGAACACTTTTAACAATATCCGGTACTTCCATCAGTCGGCCTTGACCGACATCGCCACAGGCTTGCACACCATTGCCGGGCCCAAACTGCAAAATGCCAAGTTCTCTCGCCTTAATAATGTTGTTTTGCGTTGCTGGATTCGCCCACATGGCCTGATTCATCGCTGGCGCAATGGCGAGAGGAGCGCGTCGAGCTAAACATAATGTGGTAAGCAGATCATCGCCAAAACCATGAACAACCTTGGCAATAAAATTAGCGCTGGCAGGCACCACTAAAAGCAAATCTGCCCAGCGGGCAAGTTCGATATGGCCCATTCCCGCTTCGGCCTGTGGATCGAGCAGCTCGGTATGCACCGGATTGCCCGATAGCGCCTGAAACGTCAACGGTGTAATAAATGTCTGTGCGCCTCTGGTCATGACTACACGTACTTCCGCGCCGTGGTCTTGTAGCCGTCGAGTTAGCTCGGCAGCCTTGTAGGCTGCGATTCCACCGGTGACGCCTAAGAGAATTTTTTTATCGGCTAACGCTTGTGTATCAGTCATATTTAAACCAGTTTTTCTTAATCTTTGCTTTGAATATTGTGTGTGAGTTGTTGAGTAAAAACTTTAGGGCGAGATTCTATTGAGTAATGGACGCAATTTCACCTGCGAGCGGTAAAAGTTTGATTTTATTGATGGTTGTGAGACTTTGATACTCATAACTTAAGTTGCAAAAGTATCCATGCCTAAGAATTGAGCGATCTCATACTTAAAAAAGTATCTATTTCTTAAAACTAAGATTATGGCGTTCGATACCAAATCTGCACGGATATGAGCATTGATTTGCCAGCCATTTGCAGATACTCAATTGGTACTTTCATCAGTTGAGTAGAAGACTTATGGCAATTTCCGATTGGCCAGCTGCGGAGCGTCCACGAGAAAAATTGCTAGCCAAGGGCGCTAGTGCATTATCGGACGCAGAGTTGTTGGCCATTTTCTTAAGAACAGGTTGTGCAGGTAAGAGTGCTGTGGATCTCGCTCGTGAGCTGTTATCCGAGTTTGGAAGTCTCAGACATTTGTTGCAGGCACCTCGACCCCAGTTTTGTAGTGCTCACGGTTTGGGTGACGCCAAATACGCGCAGTTGCAAGCCGTTTTAGAAATGGCTAAGCGCCATCTCGAAGAAACTCTGTCGCGAGAACAAGCGCTTACCAATCCAAAATCGGTAAAAGACTATCTTACCGCTCAGTTACGCCACCTCGATCACGAAGTCTTTGCCGTGCTGTACCTCGATACTCAACATCGTTTGTTGGCATTTGAGAATCTATTTAACGGCACTATCGACGGCGCAGCTGTATATAGTCGAGAAGTGGTACGCAAATGCCTGAACCAGAATGCAGCGGCGGTCATTTTTGCTCATAACCATCCCTCTGGTATCGCCGAACCCAGTCGAGCAGATCGCGACATAACCCAACGACTTGTCGATGCGCTGGGGTTGGTTGATGTTCGAGTGCTTGACCATATGGTGGTTGGCGAAGGCGAGATTGTGTCCTTTGCTGAGCGTGGTTGGCTCTAATTGGGCCGTATTTTTACTCGTTTTTAGCTTTTCAGTTGATATTGATAAGGTGTTCTGGTATAAAACGCGGCTCTTCGCGACCGGGTCGGTTAGGCTTTGAGCAACAAAGCTTCAGATCGCTCGTTGGAATGTAAGTAAATTAATCAGTTTCTTGCCGAACGCCTGTCTGTGTCAGTCAGGCACAGTTTAATGGCGCAAAACGCAAACGAGGCGACACAATGTCTAAGGTATGTATGGTTACTGGTAAGCGTCCAGTTACCGGCAACAATGTTTCTCACGCAAAGAACCACACTAAGCGTCGTTTTTTGCCAAACTTGCAAACTCACCGCTTTTGGGTTGAGTCTGAAAAGAAATTCGTTAAATTGCGCATCTCTACCAAAGGTATGCGCATTATCGATAAAAAAGGAATCGACCAAGTATTGGCCGAAGTTCGTGCACGCGGCGAAAAAATTTAATTTCGCCCAATACGCTGAATCTTAGGAGCATCCATCATGCGAGAGAAAATCCGTTTAAATTCCAGCGCTGGCACTGGTCATTTCTACACTACGACTAAAAACAAGCGCACTATGCCTGAAAAAATGGAAATCAAAAAATTTGATCCAGTAGCTCGCAAACACGTGATCTACAAAGAAGGCAAAATTAAGTAAGTTATATCGTATGTTTTTTTGAGGCGTAGGTTTTAGCCTCAAATTAGATAAGTGAAACTTATTTGATTATAAAAAAAGACCTGAGTGATCAGGTCTTTTTTTATTAGTTTTGCTTCGTCTCTGAACCAGTGGTTTGCGTATCTGCTGCCTGCTAGGTTACTTCTAAGACTGGCCATTGTTTTAAATACGATCATTTTGTTTGGCAAGTCCTCTTCTTGTGCAATTCTTCTGTTGTGAATAAGTAGCTGGTTCATTAACCTGTTTTCGATAGGTTATTACCAGATTTATCCACAGGTTTCTCTTTTATTTGCCGCTGCTTTATTTTAGTGAATAAGTTTCGAGTAATTCTTAGTTTCGATATAAGTTGTGTCAGTAAACTTAAAGTAGCATCGGATTTTGGTGCTTTTTTCGTTAAAAATTAACGACTTATATGTATTTATAACAATCAGCTAAGTTTTTTCTGCTAACACAATGTCAGCCAAATAGTTCTTTAAAACTTCAATATGATGAGTTTCTCATCATAAACTTCGGTTGTTGCGCAAGTCCTTGATTTTGTTATTCACATGCAGGTTTAATTAGTTTTTCAGATTGATCGATTAATACTCATAAAAATCAATAATATTGAATAAAATCTTGGTAGACGTTCTATGCAACAGAGTAAGTAAGTGATTGCTTTAATGTTGTCAGCAAGGTTACCCACTAAGTTATGCACAGATTCTGTTGATATGTTTGCGTGTCTTGATTAATCGCGCCAAAGCCACGATAACCTAACGCGTTCGACGCAATTTAGCTCAGCGTTACAAAAGCCAAAATTAATCTATTCGCCAGCGTTGTTTTTGGCGTGCTAGGAATTTAATACTGATAATTATTGCTAACTTATTGATTTGAAAATATTTAAATGATTTTTCTATTGACTGGTTCGTAGATTTTTGATTTGAATAAGTCTTGTTATTTCTTTTGAATACACTTAGTACCTTGCTCTTATACTAGGCGAGTTCATTGGTGTAGCACCTTTGTGTTTATTGGATAATTGCAAGTATTTTTTCGTTAAAAAACGTCTTTTTTCTCGCTTGCAATAAAAGTTATGCACAGATATTGACTGCGTCGATTTGAGCTTTTTATCTCATAAAAATATACGAACAAACATCCGTTTATTTAGCAACTGATGCTTTGGGTATTTCCCTATCGATTGCGGAGAGAATTTTCCTGAGGTTTGATTCAGAAGTCCGAATTCGCGTAACAGAGTCACCGTAACAGAGTTAGCGTAACAAGAGAGTCAATTGATCATGAGACAACTTACGCCATTGCTTTGCGCTCGATTTGTGTTGGCGTTTATGTGGATCTATCAAGGCTTGATCCCCAAATTGATACGTGTCGCGCCGGTAGAACTCGAAATCACGGCCCAGCTGGGATTTAGTGTCAACACGACTTACCTGCTCATTAAATTGGTGGGGTTACTTGAGGTGCTTTTTGGAGTGTTGGTATTTTTTGCGTATCGCAATATTGTGGTGTTGATTGCAAATCTTGTCGCGCTTTTATTGTTAGCGGTGATGGCGCTAGTTCTAACACCGCATATTATGCTGGCAGCCTTTAACCCTATAATCACCAACTTGCCTTATCTGGTGCTTGGGTGTTGGTTATTACAATCCGCAAAACGTGCTTGTTAGTGATGATCGTGGTTTAAGCACCGGAACATCTAAGATCTTGCTCTGCGATTAATGCCTGAGAAGTTTTGATATCCCTAAAACCGCCCCTGTTTATAGAAGGAAGTTTTCTTGCCTGAGTTACCCGAAGTAGAAACCACAAAGCGTGGTATTGCGCCGCATTTGGTTGGAAAAACAGTACGAGAATTAACCGTTCGTAATGGCAAGTTGCGCTGGCCGGTTCCAGATATTCTGCCTCGTGAGATAAAGGGCCATAAACTGCTCGATATTTCTCGTCGAGGTAAATACCTATTGTTTGAATTCGAACGCGGAGTGGCACTGTGGCATCTGGGAATGTCGGGTTCTTTGAGAATTTTATTACCGGGCGAGGTACCCGAGCCGAAAATTCACGAGCATGTTGATTTACGTATGGCCGATGGCACCACCTTAAGGTTTAACGACCCCAGGCGCTTCGGTGCACTGCTCTGGTCAGAGCATCCGGTGCAAGAGCATGAGCTTCTTGCGCATCTTGGGCCAGAGCCTCTGACGGACGAATTTAACTGGGAATATCTTTTCCAAAAATCTCGCGGCCGCAAGGTTCCAATTAAAACCTTTGTTATGGACAGCAAAGTTGTTGTCGGTGTTGGCAACATCTATGCGAACGAAGCGCTTTGGGCGAGCGGAATAAAACCGGATAAGGCTTCGGGAAAGGTTACTAAACCTCAGTATCAACTTCTGGTGGATGAGATCAAAGCAGTTTTATCACGTGCTATTACCCAAGGTGGAACAACCTTACGCGATTTTACGGGTGGGGACGGTAAGCCAGGATATTTCGCGCAAAAACTCAATGTGTATGGGCGTGGCGATCAACCTTGTCGTCGATGTGCGAAACCATTAAAAGAAATTCGTATCGCCAATCGCTCAACGGTGTACTGCAACATCTGTCAAAAGTAGTGTTAGCTCTGATGGTTGCGCCTCAGAGCTAACGCGGAGATTTAACTCTCCGAAAATTTATCTTTTAAGCACTGAGCAATAATAGGCGGCACAAATTTGCTGACGTCGCCGCCTAATGAAGCAATTTCGCGAACCAAAGACGATGAAATATAACTGAGATGCTCGGCGGGTGTTAAAAATAAACTCTCCATTTTGGGAGACAGAGCGCGATTCATATTGGCAAGCTGAAATTCGTATTCAAAGTCACTCACGGCGCGCAGCCCGCGCATAACCGCTTGCGCGTTTTGCTCTTCGACCATTTTCGCCAATAATACATCGAAACCGATAACCTCAACGTTATCAAGATGCGCCAGAACCAATCGCGCTTGTTCAACCCGTTCTTCCATGGTGAACAGGGGATTTTTTCTGCGGTTTGCAGCAACCGCGACTACAACATGATCAAACAGTCGGCAGGCCCGCTCAACGAGGTCGATATGACCGTTGGTAATTGGGTCAAAAGTGCCCGGATAGACAACTTTTTTCATGCTGGGGCTCCTTTATTATTCACTTTTACACCCAGTTTTTCGGGGCGAGAATAGTACCAATTTAAGTAATTGGTACAAGTTCACTTTTCGTCTTAATGTGCGGCGGCACTCAGTAAGTAAAACTCAACCTGACCCGCAGACTTCTGGCGATGTATTTGCCAGTAACTGCTGAGAACCAGGTTGTAATTTTTGGGTGCTTCTAAATAAAGAAAGCCTTCTTCTTTGAGCAGCTGTTTTTGCTCAATGATTTCTAATGTACGCTGCCAGAGATCTTTCGCAAACGGGGGATCGCAAAAAATAATATCGAATGTTCCTGTTTGCGCGATATCGACAGCGTCGAGCCAAGCTAGCGTATCGGTGGCGATAATTTTCCCGTTACTGCAACCAAGCTCCTGCAAATGTGCACCGAGTTTACGACACACCTGATTATCCAGCTCTAACATGACGACTTGATTGGCGCCCCTTGAAAGCGCTTCAAATCCAAGTGCTCCAGAGCCCGAATATAGGTCGAGGACATTGGCACCAGGAACTTCAAATTGCAGCCAATTGAACAGGGTCTCTCTGACTCGGTCACCAGTTGGCCGCAGCCCATTGACCTCCATGAAATCCAATTTTCGACCGCGCCACTTGCCGCCGATAATGCGCAGGCTAGAGGCGGATTGGCTCGGCGGAGAGCGTTTCGTGGGATTTTGAGTTTTGGGCTTGCCAACAGAGCGACGCGTCACGGCTTTTTTGCCCCGAAATTGTCTAAGCGTGAAAGCCACTTTATATTGCCGAGGCGGCGATTGATGTCGGTCACTTGGTAACGCGTGCCGGTTAAAGTGACAGAAATTGATTTAGCCATGAAAAATTCTGAGATTAGCCTGTTCAGTGGTAGCATATGCCCTTAGCGTGGGCGCAGAAGTTCGTATTAAAATGCCCGACATTTGCTGCAAATTTCCACTAACTATCAAGAAGGTAAACCAGTTGCGTAACCTTCATCTTGCAGAGATTATCCATAAAACTCATGTTTTTTAAACGTAAATCGAAAAAGAATACTCCTGAAGAAACCCCCGTTGATGCTCAGCTTGAATCATCGGCGGTGGTTGAATCTGTTGCGGCTCCTGCGCCGGTTGAAGAAAAACCCGCGAAAAAGAGCTTTTTCCAACGCATTAAATCTGGCTTAACACGCACCAGTAACACGCTCAGCAATGGTCTTGCAAATCTGTTGCTTGGTAAAAAAGAAATCGATGACGAGCTGCTTGAAGAAATCGAAACGCTGTTATTGAGCGCCGATATCGGTATCGAGGCAACGTCAGAAATTATCGATGGTTTAACCGCAAGTATTGAACGTAAGCAGCTCACAGACGGTGATGCGGTTTATCAAGCGTTACAAGCTCACCTTACACAAGTTCTGGACGGAGCCGATAAGCCACTGGTTATCGACACCACTAAACAGCCTTTCGTGTTGTTGGTTGTTGGCGTAAATGGCGTGGGTAAAACCACGACCATTGGCAAGTTGGCCAAACGTTTTATCAATGAAGGTAAATCGGTTGCCTTGGCCGCTGGCGATACTTTTCGTGCGGCTGCGGTTGAGCAGTTACAGGTTTGGGGTGAGCGCAATAATGTGCCAGTGATTGCACAGCACACCGGTGCCGATAGCGCCTCGGTGATCTTTGATGCGATTCAGTCGGCCAAGTCGAGAAATATCGACGTGGTTATTGCCGATACCGCCGGGCGATTGCACAACAAAAGCAATTTGATGGATGAGCTATCAAAAGTGAAACGCGTAATGGCCAAGCTTGATGTCAGCGCGCCGCACGAAGTTTTGCTGGTGCTCGATGCGGGTACCGGACAGAACGCACTAAACCAAGCTCAGCAATTTCACGAAGCCGTGGGCGTTACCGGTTTTGCGTTAACCAAACTGGATGGTACAGCTAAGGGCGGTGTTATTTACGCGCTTTGTAAGCGTTTTGATATTCCCGTGCGATTTGTAGGTGTGGGTGAAGGCGTTGATGACTTGCAACCATTTTCTGCAAAAGACTTTACTGCGGCTTTGTTTTCCAGAGAACCAAGCTAGTCCATTATGATTGTATTTGACCGCGTCAGTAAAAAGTACGGTAGCCGCGATGCATTAAGTGAACTCAGTTTTGAATTAAAAACGGGGGAATTTGCCTTTCTAACTGGTCACTCTGGCGCCGGTAAAAGTACGCTTCTTAAATTGGTCATGCTGATTGAGCGAGCTACACGCGGCCAAGTTTGGGTTAAGGGACAAAACTTAACCCAGCTTCGAGATCGACAAATCCCGTATCTGCGTCGTGATATTGGCGTAGTCTTTCAGAATCACCAATTGCTCGCCGATCGCAATGTTTTCGATAACGTCGCACTACCCTTGCAGATTGCCGGTTTACGCGGTCGAGAAATTGGCCGTCGAGTACGCGCGGCCTTAGATAAGGTTGATCTGCTCGACAGAGAAAAACAATTCCCTATTTCTCTATCCGGTGGTGAACAACAGCGCGTTGGTATTGCCAGAGCTGTGGTTAATAAACCGTCTTTGGTGCTGGCAGACGAACCAACGGGTAATCTTGATCCTGAACTTTCGGCAGAAGTAATGAAACTCTTTCTGCAATTTAACCAAGTTGGAGTAACGGTTCTTATCGCCAGCCATGATATTGCTTTGATTCGTGCCATGGGTCGGCGGGTACTGGGCCTATCGGAGGGCAAGCTGGTGCACGATGACATCTTGTCTGTCTCAAGACCTGCGGCCTCAAATCCGGCGACTTTTCAAGATTAATTTGGCCATATTGTAAAGAATGGATGTGCGCACATGTTAGGGCCGAAAACCGACCGAGCTAAAAACCAAGGCTCAGCAAATTCACGATCGCAAAAGACGGAAAGTTTTTTGTCTCGCCACGCCAATAAACCGGCTTCTCGCGATTCTAAATCTACAAGAAGTCAACGCACCAATGAACCCAAAAAAGCGTCTCGTGCCAGCTCAGCGGGAGCCACTCAAAGCAGAACCCGATGGCAAGAACAGCTAAATGCTTACGGACTGCATCACGTTGATAGTGCGCGCAGTTCTCTGGAGCGTTTATTGTCGGTTCCTGCCCAGAGCCTGCTAACCTGCCTTGTCATTGCCATCGCTCTTGCCCTTCCGGCCATCTTGTACGTGGGTTTAATAAATGTGCAGAGTCAGGCTGAAAACTGGGATCGTCCCGCAAAAATGACCGTGTATCTCAATAAAAAAGCATCGGATACCGCGATCGAGCAGCTCATCAAAACACTTAGAAGCCGCGAAAATATCGATGAACTAGAGTATATCGACGCACAGCAAGGGCTTATCGAATTTCAAAAGGTGTCGGGTTTTGGCGATATCTTAAATTCGCTCGATGAAAATCCGCTACCAAGCGTCATAGTCATCAGTCCAAAAGAAACACGGGTTGATCTTTTAGAGCCGTTAAAAGAAGAGCTTAGTAATAACCCCATCGTTGATTCCATTCAATTGGATTTACAATGGGTAGCGAGGCTCCAGCAGTTCGCGCTTTTGGCACAACGAATCGTGTTTGCAATGACCGCTATATTGGGCTTATCGGTCATCTTGGTGATTGGTAATATCATCCGTTTAGCGATCGCCAGTCGTAAAGACGAGATTGTGGTCGTGAAGCTCGTCGGGGCTACTAACGCTTTTGTGCGTAGACCGTTTCTTTATACCGGACTTTGGTACGGTTTAGGCGGTGGATTCCTAGCGTTGTTGATTGTTATCGCCGCGCAAATTTGGTTGGATGGCCCAATCACTCGGTTGACCGAGCTTTATGGCTCGTCTTATCAAGTGCATGGTTTGAGTGCTACCGATAGTGCCATCTTGGTATTTGGCGCATGTGTGCTAGGCTCTTTAGGTGCTTGGGTCGCGGTATCGCGCCACTTGGCGGCAATTAAGCCCAGTTGAAAGCACATATTTATAAAAAAATTGCCAAAAGACCTTGAAATTTAAAGAATCGTCCCAAGACTTGATCCAAAGCATATTTGTCAGGTATTTCAAGTTCTTAGGTGAACTACCAAAATTTTGGCGTTCTAACTAACTAGTGTTACGATTCTTCCCTCATTACTTTGGAGGTATTCATGGGAAATAACTTACAGCCTTTACACGTTCTTGCTCCAGGGCAAAATCTGAACGCGTATATTCAGGCCGTAAACAACTTCTCAATTCTCTCTGCCGAGGAAGAAAAGCAGCTGGCAGAGCAGTTATACTATGAAGAAAATTTAGAAGCGGCGCGTCGATTAGTCTTAGCGCATCTTCGCTTTGTGGTTCACATCGCCAAGTCATACAGCGGTTACGGTCTGAACCAATCTGATCTTGTGCAAGAAGGCAACGTTGGCTTAATGAAAGCTGTTAAGCGCTTCAACCCTGAAAAAGGTGTGCGCTTAGTATCGTTTGCGGTTCACTGGATCAAAGCAGAAATACACGAATACATCTTGCGCAATTGGCGCATTGTTAAAGTCGCCACTACCAAGGCTCAGCGCAAGTTGTTCTTTAACCTTCGCGGCGCCAAAAAACGCCTAGCTTGGTTAACCAATGACGAAGCTGAAGCCGTAGCAAAAGATCTGAACGTCGAAGTGAAACACGTTCGCGAGATGGAAGGCCGTCTTGCCAGTACCGATATGGGCTTTGACGCCGGTGTTGATGACGACGATGAAGTTGCATTTCAAGCTCCGTCTAATTATCTAGAAGATAACCGCTACGATCCGGCCACTCAACTAGAAGACGCAGATTGGGAAGAAAGCAGCACTAACAGCCTAGAGTCTGCCATTGAGCAACTCGACGAGCGTAGCCGCGACATTTTGCAGCAACGTTGGTTGAGTGACGAGAAGTCCACCTTGCATGATCTTGCGGCTCAATACGGTGTTTCTGCCGAGCGTATTCGACAGCTCGAAAAGAACGCTATGAAAAAGGTGCGTACCATAATCGAAGCCTAATCTTGATGTGTGGTAAATACTGAAAAAGCCGTGCTTGCACGGCTTTTTTTATGTCTGTACACCGAGTAATTGCTCAATAATGACCTATTCGGTCGTAAACTAGAGTATTATCCCGCCCCAAATCGAACAGTCCATTTGCTCGAACAGTTTCGTCAGTGACAGATGTTCGTCTAGATGCATATTCACAGTGTTCTAAATAATGACTAAATTTTTCGCTTTATTTGCCGCTTTCAACGGTCTTGTCGCGGTCATTCTGGGTGCCTTCGGTGCTCACGGCTTAAAAGGCAAGATTCCTGAAGTGCTGCTTAGCGCCTATCAAACCGGTGTTCAGTACCATTTTTATCACATTCTTGCGCTGCTATTTATTGTTGCGTTGGCAGTATTGAAGCCGGTAAGTCGTTGGTCGCAATTAAGCGGATGCTTTTTTATTGCCGGAATTATTTTGTTTTCGGGAAGTTTATACGCGATTGCCTTGGGTGCGCCTCGTTGGATCGGCCCGGTTACACCACTCGGCGGTCTATCGTTTATGTTAGGTTGGGTGATGTTATTCATTCACCTAATTAAAACTGATCTTACTTTTATCGACTAATTTTTTACTGAATTACGTTTCATGTCAGATATTTCATACCCCACTAAACCGGAATTTAAAGAAAAATCCATTCGCAGTTTTGTCATTCGCGCAGGCAGAATGACAGACAGTCAAAAACGCGGCTTTGAATCCGCGTGGCCCGAGTTTGGCTTGAGCTTGTTTTCGGGTCGAATAGATTTGGAAAAAACCTTTCCCAATGTTGGCCCGTTGGTTGTAGAAATCGGATTCGGTATGGGCGACTCACTGCTTGATATGTGTATTAATGAGCCTGAGAAAAATTTTATCGGAATTGAAGTTCATCCTCCTGGTGTAGGACGATTAATTAACAGTGCGCAAAAAGCCGGTGTTAAAAATTTAAAAGTATTTATGGCTGATGCTAATGATGTGATAGAGGATTGCATTCCTGATGATAGCATCAGTCGATTACAGGTGTATTTTCCTGATCCGTGGCATAAAAAGAAGCACAATAAACGACGAATTATTCAACCCAATTTTATTCATGCAACCTTGCCGAAATTAATTACCGGTGGTTGCTATCATTTTGCAACCGACTGGCAAGAATACGCTGAGCAAATGCTTGAAGTGTTAACAGAAGAAACTCGTATCGTTAATACCAGCTTAACTCAGAATTATTGCGAGCGGCCAGAGCACCGGCCAAAAACCAAGTTTGAACAACGTGGCGAAAATTTAGGACATGGTGTTTGGGATTTAATTTTCACCAAGCGTTAAACGTATAGGAGTTTTTGATTTATCCCGAATTTTTAATCGCGCGAATTCGTACATCAATCTCAGTAACAATACGCTATTGAAATTGTAGAGAAATTAAAAATTCTATTGTAAACGATTAGCTTTGATTAAATGGTAAATACGTTAATCAAAGACTCCTATAGATTACTCGCAACCTTTCGAGCAGCACCCGGTAAATACATGTGTTATTCAATCGACACATCACCGGGTGTATATCTCACCGACATACCTACACAACGTAGACCTTCAGTCGGTTCGTATGGATCTTAATATTTCAATAATTTTTTGCTAACTAATTGGCGAGAAATAAACGTGAAATCTGAATCTCTAAATGTAATCTTCTTCGTTGCGATGATTTTTACGCTGGGAATGAGATGGTGTTGGATTAAGATATTGACTAACCAAAATATAAAGTAATAGCGACCGCATTGGTAACCTCCATGGTATAAGTGATAATTAAGATGTCCTGATGAAATAATAACACACAGTGTCAGCTTGAATGAATGTATAAAAATAAATTTTCTGAAATTAAAAAATTTTAGACAAGTTATGAAGTATTAACCGGATTAATTTTCAGGGATTAATTCAATTATTTTAAAAAATGGAAAAATAATACGTTAATCACTGATTAACTATTTTACGAATCCCTTTCGAGAATCTATTTAAACTAGCGAAGTGATGATTATATTCATCACTCTTAAATTATATTAAAAAATAATTTCCCGTAAAAAATAAATCGAAATATCGTTTTCCACATTCATTCCATCAACACTCAAAATTTTGAATTTTTGTACAAGTAGGTTTGTGGTAGGCGTCGTAAATACAACGACGTATCTTGAACAAACAATAAATAAAGGAAACTCTGATTAACCTAGAGTTTCCAGCGACACAAGGATGAGTCGCCAATTTCAAGAACCGTAAGTGATTGAAATTGTGAAGAAATTGGAAATCGCATTTTCAATTTCTGTGCTCTGATTAAATCATGGATGAGTTAATCAGAGCTTCCTAAAGGTTCCTTGGTAAAAGCTCTTTAGTAAAAGCTCTTTAGTAAAAGCTCTTTAATAAAAGTCTTTTAATAATAGGCGCTGTTTTAGGAAGCCATTAACAAGCATTTTAATATATTAAAATTTTCTACAAATGGTAGTTTCTATTAAGTCAAAAAAATGGCTACAGTGTTTAAAAGAACCTTCCTAAAAAAATGTTTCGTCTGAAACCCCGCCGTTTATTTTTTTAATTCTTATACCAAGCCGACCATAAGTTAAATAAAACTATATTTTTTTTTCACAAGCTGGGCTCTATTGGATCTGTGATCTATACCTAAAAGACTTCCCAAACAGTTGGGTAATTCACACCTATATCTCGAGTTATTTTGGTGCCTGTTTTGGGGCCAGGGAAATCTCGTAATTACTCTAGGAGAAAATAGATGGTTGGAATGTTGAGAAAAATAATAAATAAAAAATCGCTGTTGGCGTGTTCAATTTCGGTGGCGGCACTGACATTAGGTGCATGCAGTAGCGGTGGTGGCGGTGGCAACTCCGGCAGTTCTACACCGGTGTCTGTGTTTGGCGAAGCAGCCAAAGGCATCGTGATTAACGGTGTAGTAACCGTTTATCCCATTACTGGTGGCGATATTGATACCAACACGGTTTTAGGAACCGGTGTAACCGATAGCACGGGTAGCTACGATAGTATTGAGCTTACGAATTATTCGGGTGGTCCCGTCGCCGTTCGTATTACAGCCGCAAGTGACGGCACCACCATGATGCGTTGCGACTTATCCGCCGGTTGCGGAACAGGTATCGCATTTGGTGATGATTTTCCTCTTGAAGATTTTGAATTAGACGCTGTATTACCAGAAGTTACCGCTAATACTGTTTCTGTTGCGGTTACACCGCTAACAACAGTGGCCAGCCAGCTTGCATTAGCTAATTTTGCCATGGGTACCGAAACCGATATTTTAGCGGCGATTAATAACGCCAACACCAGCGTCGCCAATCGCTTTGGTCTATCTGGCAGTGTTACCGAATTTGATGTGGTTGATGTCACCAACCCGGCCGATGTTGCCTCCGCCGAACAAAGTTCGTTGCAATACAACTTGTACAACGCGGCAATTGTACAAGCGATACTGAGTGACAACAGTGGGGTTTCTATTGCGCAAGCGGTACAAGCTTTTGCTAATCAATATGTTGACAATGGCGGCCTTGCCGATACCGAAATCGACGGTGCGCCTGGTATCACGTTAGAAGACGTTTTATTGGGAGCTTCCGTTGTTATCGATAGCGTGCAAATGCTGCTTGCCGATGCTGGATTAAATGTTGATTTGGGTTCTCTTGAAACCGCAATCGATACGCAAGCAATGATCGCTGGCAACGGCAGTACAGATCCCACCGGTGGTACACCGGACGACAGCGTCGATGCAACTGAATTGCAGCTTGCGAAAGACGCGGTATCGGATGTTCGTACCTTGGTAACTAGCTTTGACGTAACTAGCTTTAATACGTTTGCGGATGAGTTGAGCCTTGCCGGTGACGCAATCAGCGACGGTACTCTTCAATCTCTTGAGGCTTTATCTCTTGCGTCTCAAGCAATTGCACGTGCCGTTGAGTTTATCGAACTTCAACAATCCACTGATTCGCAATACGTTGATTTAATCACCGGTATTACGGTTGCTATCAGCGAAGATACCTACACGGTTGATGAAGACGTTGTTGTCTTGGTGGACGACTTCACCGAAGTGAGCGTACCCGTATCGCTTGAAGCTGTGGCGAGTAATATCACATTGACCGAAACCATTGGCCAAACCACTAACGACGGCGGCGCCATTGATTCGATGGATACCGTAGACCCATCTGTTAGCACATCCGACTCAATCACCACCGAAGTTGATGTGACCTTAGATGTAAGTGGCAGCGCTGGAGTCGCAGGTGTTGTTTCTGTCTCCATCACCGGCGGCACGGCAAATGTTGCGCTAACTATTACCGATACCGACGCGGGTTTGGTCTCGGAAGATTTAGGCGATGGCACAACATTGTCTGGTGCAGGCTTAGAGTCACAATATGAAGCCACCAACGTCGGTTTGTCTTTGGATGTGGAAATTGCGCAATTAACGCTTGATAATCCAGTCACCTTCGAAGGATCAATATCATTCGATAGCAACGAAATTACCGGTAGCGATAGCGAGTTCTTGGGTGCGATCGTCGATAGCTCCGACAGTACAGGACTTGCCTTTATTACCGAGTTCAGCGAAAGCCTTGCGGTAGGTCAGGTCACACTGGCTTTATCTGGAGAGTTCGCAAACGCGTCTGGCGAAAGTTTAACGGCTTCTTTAACCGTTAATGGTGATGCAACGGGCCTATTATTTAGTTGTGTAGAAACTGAAAGCGTTGATCTAGCGACAGGCGTGTTAACTTTGTCTGAAGACTGCTTAGGTGAAACCGAAGACAGCTTTGTTGATGTTACCTTTGGCCTTGGTTTTGTGCTTGATCTCGACGGCGTGTTGAGCGATGTCTCCGTATTACTTGTTGGCGAACGTACAGGGTTAGATACCGCAACAACAACCGCGGCTATTTCATACGATGAAGTGCAATTGCAATTCGGGTTAGATCTAACAACGCTCACGACTACACCCAGCGAAATTACCATCGTTAACCAAGACGACGTCGAAATTACTTTGGCGGAAGATTTAGACGGCGTGATTTCGGGTTCGATCAGTCTTAACGGAACTGTGTACGGTTTAATTGAAGAAAACGATAATGGCTTGGTAACAGTCAATTATATTGATGGCGTCTTCGAGTCACTGTAGAAATCTCTGATTAATTCATCACGATTTAATCAGAAGACAGCAATTGACAATGCAGTTTCGAATCTCCTCCCAACTTCAAGAACTTACCGTTCTTGAAGTTGGCGACAGATTCTTGTGTTGCTGGAAATTCTAAGTTAATCAGTGTTTCCTGTTGATTGTTCAATTAATAAATTTACTACCCCTCTAAAAAGGACGTGCAAGCGTCCTTTTTATCTCTGCTCATTTTTGTATTTAACCTATTTTTGTATTTAACCTATTAAAGAACCTCTGATTAACTCATCCCTGATTTAATCAGAGGACAGAAATTGAAAATGCG
>CALMJT010000011.1 GCA_937864365.1 uncultured Alteromonadales bacterium
TTGGCGACACATCCTTGTGTCGCGAGAAACTCTAGGTTAATCAGAGTTTCCTGTAGTTAAGCGCAACTCAAAACCTAACGGCGGTACGAATTTTTCTGGAGAAATTCGATAGTGGCTCTTCCAACAGAGACTCTACCCAAAATGGCTCTACCAAAAATGACTCTACCAAAAATGATTCCGCCGAGAATTTAATGAATTACCCTTATTGACTCTGAAACACTATGAAGCAACTCAATCGAATTTTTATCGCGTCTTCAGTAATTGCTCTCGTCGCCTGTAGCGATACAGCGGTAAATCCTGATCAGGTACTGATAAATTCAATGAACAATCAATTTATCAAACCCACTTATCACGAATTTACGCTTCAAACCGAAAGTCTCGCAAAATCCACAGAAAATTGGATCTGCGACACAGGTATTTCTGAGCAACAACAAGCAGATATTCAAGCACAGTGGCAAAACACAATGAGCGCTTGGCAAGCAGCAAAAGCGATTCATTTCGGCCCAGTGACTGACGAACGTATTGATTGGAAACTTCAATTTTGGCCAGACAAGAAAAACCTTGTGGCGTCAAAAACATTGGGATTATTCAAACAAGAAATCACCGAAGAAAACCTACAGGGTGCAAGTGTTGTAACACAAGGCATCAGCGCCTTGGAATATCTATTGTATGACGAGCGCTTTTCAGAACTCTCGAATCAGCCAGAACTGCGAACAAAACACTGCCAACTGACAAAACTTGTAGCGCAAAATATCCAAACAAATGCCATAAAAATTGAAAGTTCTTGGGCATCATACGAACCAAGTTTTATTGGTGACGGCAGTGAAACGTGGAATGCCGATACCTCAATTGGAAACATATTTGACAGCGTGTTATTGACTCTTGAAGAAGTTGCCAATCAAAAAATTGGCTCACCTATTGGTAGTACAAACAACTATACACAGGCGAATTTTTACTTTTTAGAATCTTGGCGATCAAAGCATTCCGCAGAAAATATTCAAGCGAGCTTATCAGCAGTATTGAATTTATTTAATAACGGTGGGCTCAAAAACTACTTGTCTGAAAAAGGCATGCCGCAATTATCACAGGAAATTGCGTTAGGGTTAGAAGAAGCGATTAACCTCACTAACAATCTTGATAAGCCACTTGCCGAACATCTATCCGAGCAAGCCGAAGAGCTTAAACAAATCCAGCAAAGAGTTAATGCCGTTAAAACGCTCATAAAAAATAAGGTAGTTACCAACCTAGAACTGCCGATTGGATTCAACGATAACGATGGCGATTAAAGTTCGTCCACAGAATTTATTTAACGAAAACTCTGATTTATTGTAAAACTTCGCGCGACACAAGGATGAGTCACCAATTTCAAGAACTGCAATGATTGAAATTGTGAAAAAATGGAAATTACGTTGCTTAATCAGCGACCCCCTAAAATGCCCTTTGTCGATACATTTAACCCTAAGATCTGTGCGATCAGTCGGTGGGAGCCGCCTTTAGAGGCTCTGCATCGTTGAATCCGTCAACATGCAGAGTTTAAAAGTCACGACGAGATGAGTGATATTGTCCTTATTAATCTCATAATGATTTACTCAAAAATGAAACAGTAGGTTATGAGTGCTGAATTTTAATTCAGTCACGAATTAAAACACCCCAAGACACCCAATAAATCCTAAGTAGTCAGATTAAGATTTATTCATAAAACAACGCTAAAAACGTTGCCATAAGCTACTGCCCATCGGTCATAATCAAATCGATTAGGTTCTTTCACTTTTGCAGCGTCCAGAGAATAACGCAGTTTTATGAAGTTCGTTGATCTCACCGGTTAAATTGATTTAATCGATCAACTAGCTCAACACACATATAAATAAATTAAATAGTTATACTTATAATGGATCAATTTCGTACTAATTTCACCACTTCGATCAACAAAACAACAAAACAATCTCGTCAAATATAAATTTATTCATACCAGTACATTTATTTAATCAATAAAGAGGAAAAAATCGCTGATTAAATGGCGGGAAAAAAAATTATTCGGGGAATAAATAGACTTAAATTTTAATTTCTTAACGCTTTTTTACTTATAACTTTTGGGGTAAAAATAAATTTTATTTGTATTTATCGAACTAATAAAACGCTCACTTTAAATAATTTAAATAACGCTCATAGAATACTAATTGCAAACTTCTATTGCATTTCACAAAAACTCTTAATTTAAAAAATAGCCACGCCATCTTAAAAATTGTATCTTTTAAAAACTGCCTATTTTTATCAACAAAGAAACATAAATCACCCTCAAAATCTGCACAGAGAACATCCGCCAAGGAACATGCGCTTATAATCAAATAAATCTCCGTCTGAGCATTAAGCACACTCAAAATCCATTTAAAATTTTTGCCCACTACTCAAAAGCACCTCAAGCTTCTCATATTGAGCCATGACCACAAACAAAAAACTATCACCGTGAAACCTTTTTTCTATCAGGCGTAACTATAGAAAAAATTGATACCGATAAATCTTTCCAGAAATTGAGGACGAATTAACCATAAATCTAAAGGCGCTTATTTGGAATATCAGAGTAATAAAGCACCCTTAATTCACAAGAAAAAGAAACCTAGAATGTCACGATCAATACCTACCCTATGACTAAATCCAAGACGAATTCACTAGGACACCCTTTCGAGATTTAAAAAGATAACTAAATAAATCACGCAATCGTGCTTTATTTAGCAAAACTTCTGAATAACTCCGCCCGAATTAAATCAACACACAAAAATTAATAACATGATTTTCAATTACGTTGCAATTTCAATTATTCATCGTTCTTGAAATTGATGACACCCACCTCTGTCTAAGAAAACTCTATATTGATAGCGTGATTTCTAAATCAGACATCTAAAAAGGTAAAACCAAGTTCATTAATTTATATTTTCATAGGAATCCCTGAGTACCTTAGGGATTCCTATATAAAATATTTTCGTTAGAAAACCACCTTTTAATTCTGCTGCAATTATTGACTCGTCTAATATTAAGCCTCGGTATCTTTCATCAAGACATATAGCCAACCCAATTAGTGACGCCTAATTTGTTATAGTAATTTATGGAATTTAGCTACAACGTATAAGTATGGCCTACTTATAATGGCAATGGTAGTGAGACATTTAAACAAAATATTAGTAAACACGGATAATCGTTTGTTTAAAAAAATCGGTTATACACCACCTGAATTAAAGAAAATCTATGCGCAATAGAAGTTGTCTGTGGTTCATTTGAAAGCACTTGCCTGCCAATAATACCCGGTAAGAATCAAGGTTTATTGTTATGGAATATTTTTACCTTATCTTTGAAAATGATGAAAAAGTAATTTCAAAAAGAGTGAGCACTTATTTGCTGGCCGAATTAACTCAGCCGAACTTCACCTAGATGTTGAGTAATTAAAAGTTGATGACCGAGAACAGGTCTTCTTGATAAAAACACGCTAATGTCAACGTTTAATGATCTGTTGTAAACAAACAAATGGGAAAACACGCTGTTAAATAGGATCAACTTGGTTTAAAAAATTATCTAAAGAGACAACATTTTAAAAAATCGATGTAACGACACATCAAACGTAATATTAGAATTAGACATTGTTGGATTTATGCAAAATATAGTTAAGGACAGCTGTTAGTTAATCGATAAAAAAGCCATAGAAACCTCCGGTAACTACACCATGATTTGATCAGAGGCCCCTATATAACCTTAACAGCCTTGATCGTGATAAGGGCTTACAGAAACGACACAATGAATACTGCATACAGAGTTTGTTAGGCGACTAATAACTCATACCCAAAAGCGTATTATTTTCAACGAAGCCCATAAAGTTAACGAATTAACGACATAACCGTGTTAACGATTTAATTAAAATTGTTTTTTAATTAAAATACTCCTAACCCGCAACGTAAATATGAAAATTCGAATTTATAATTAAGAAACCCTTATGAAACGACATCTCAAACCTTCACTTTTATTATCTTCAATTATCGCATGCTCTATGGGTTTTAATGCTCAAGCCGAGCAATCCATTACACCAGAATGGTTAAAAATTTCAGGCGAATCTCGGTTGAGATTTGAGCATCTCGATGAGCAGTTTCGTGTCGGTACCGATGGTAGTGACCAAGGCTTATTCCTACGCACCTTGCTAAAAGCCGATGCAGATCTCGGTAAAGTGAATCTTGTTGGCGAGCTTATTGACGCTCGTGAGTTGTTCGATATCGCCGACGAAGGCTCTCCTTTAAGCACCAGTACCAACAACCCACTGGATGTTTTGCAGCTTTACGCCAAAGTCGATTTGTTTGCCGATACCGATAAAAACATCGAAAGCTATGTTCGCGTCGGTCGCTTTACAATGGATATCGGTACCCGTCGTTTTGTTTCTCGCAACGGTACTCGCAATACGATCAACAGCTACAATGGTATTGACTGGCATTACAATAATTCTAAATTAGCGTTTAGAGCTTTTTACACCAATCCAGTACAACGTCGTATTGATGGTGACCCATTAGACAACGATCCTAAAACTGATCAAGCGTTTGATGAGGTCGATTTTTGGGGTGTTTATCTTTCGCCGAAAACAACCAAAATCAACAACGAATGGTATGTGTTTGATCTTAAAGAAGATGACGACATCAACCAAGCTACCAACAATCGTGACCTAACCACTGTAGGCACACACTGGTGGACTAAAGCCAAAACCAGCGAATGGTATTACGACGCTGAATTTACGTATCAATGGGGCGATACTCGCAGCTCATCAAGTTCTACCACCGATCTCGATCAACAAGCCTACTTTGCGCATTTAGAGACCGGTTACAGCTTTGATGCTAAGTACTCACCGAAAATCTCATTTGTTTACGACTACGCCAGTGGTGATGAAGATCCTAACGATCTAGACAGTGAGCGTTTCGATACTTTGTTTGGTTCACGTCGTTTTGATTACGGCCCAACGGCCGTGTTTGGCCCGTTCATCAGAAGCAACATCAGCACTCCTGGAGTCAAACTTAACCTAAAGCCAACCTCACAAACCAAAGTTTTGGTAGGCTTACGTGGTTTCTGGCTTGCTGAAGAAACCGATGCATTCTCTGGTGCGCGAATTCCTGCCAGTGCCGACAACTCCGATACCTATATTGGTACTCAGCTAGAAGCACGCTGGCAATGGACTTCTATCAGCAAAAAGATCAAGGTTGATTTAACCGGTGCCTACTTAAACGCCGGTGACGTATTGGAAAACAACGATAAAAACGACTCTACCTTTGTTTATGCTGCGGTAACCTACGTCTTTTAAGACTAAGGCATACAGTTATTCCGCTCCCAGTGGGTAAATCCCTAACCCCGCTCTTTCAGCTCGGAGAAATCCGAGCTGTTAAAGTATCCTACCTCCCCCAAACGACCGTCGCTACCATCACCGCGGGCTCTAAAAAATACTGTATTAAAGTGGGAAATCTTGCCTAAAAATCGGTGAAACACTCAAGCGTAGAAACAGCTCAAAAAAACCTAAGCCGATCAGGAATATGCTAAATATCACAATTTATTCGGATTTATAGGCGTTTTGCAGGGAAAAATCGTTAGCCTGTGGACGAGAAATAAAATCGGACTCCGCCGTTAACAATGGCGAGTTTTCACCTAAGCCAAACGATAGAGCTTTGGTTTTCGAGATATTCTGGCTTGAATACCAACTGTTAAAAAACCGATCCCATATTGCCAAAACAGATCCAAAGTTTTTATCAAAATGCTCAGGCTCACTAGAATGATGAACCTGATGTTGCAACGGGCTGATAAACCATTTTTCGAAAAAACCGAATCCCAACGGAATATGACTGTGGCGCAAATTCGCGCCTAATAAGTTAAAAATAACAATACAAGCATTACTGCCTAATAGAGTTACACCCGTTAGCTTACCCGAAAACAAAAATAAAAAAACGCCGGTAATAACAACATAAACCAACAAAGCACGGAAAAAATACAACATCATTTCGACCGGATGTACACGATACAAAGTAATGGGCGTTAAATTGGTAGCACTGTGATGAACCTTGTGAAATCGCCATAACATCGGCGACAAATGCAAAGCCCGGTGCAATAAAAATCGGCTTAAATCATCGATAATAAAAAATACCAGCGTATATAAAAGCGCTAAAAATCCAGGCGCTACCTGCCAGCCTGGCGAAACAAACCAAGCTCTTAAATGATCATCAACCCAAAGGGTTCCGGTTGCATAAGAAAATACTACCGGCACTAATGCCGTGTATTTAATAACGCTGTTGGTTAGCCAATAACTTACATCAACAAGACTGGATTTAGTGCGCCAGTGTGCCGCAGAAAAGAAGCCCACAAAATACCGACCAAAAGAAAACTCTTGATTAGCGATGGATTCTTTTTGAAGTTGACGAAAACGAAGTGCCAGAAAAACAACAGCAATAACCACATTGGCCAGTAAAAATAGCCAAAATACTCGACTGCCGGAATCTGCAATTGATTGAAAAGGACTGAGCAATCCTATTTTTAAGGATTCAAGCATGCTCAATAAACCCTAGTTGATGTGGTTAATTCAAAATACGATAGATTGAATAAACGATAACACAGAGGCTAAAGATTGATATTGTTGAGGTAACCATCGACGTGCCTAGCAGCACGAGACTGACTCAATGTTAACAACGAAAGATTTGCTCTAACGAATAATAGGTTCAATGACGGAGTTCAATTAAAGAGTTTATATTCAAGTGAACTACGAAAAACCTACTCATTTAAACACCAAGCCATAATTCTATAGGAACCTCTGATTAACTCATCCATGAATTAATCAGAGAACAGAAATTGCAAATACGATTTCCAATTTCTTCACAACTTCAGTCACTTACCGTTCTTGAAATTGACAATACGTCCTTGTGATGCTGGAAGCTCTGGATTAATCAGAATTTCCTATAAAAACAGAGTTTTAAAAATTATGGCTCAGGCGTAAATCTACAAACGGGTCGATTTTATTCAGCAGCTTGAGGAGCAGCCTCATCAACCAATGATTTCAACTCACCTTTTTCATGCATCTCGGTGATGATGTCACAGCCGCCAATAAGCTCACCTTTAACCCATAGCTGTGGGAAGGTTGGCCAGTTAGCATAGGTTGGAAGATTGGTACGAATTTCAGGATTGCTCAGAATATCGACATAAGCAAAACGTTGTCCGCACTCCATCAAAGCTTGCGAAGCACGCATTGAGAAACCGCACTGCGGCGCGCTTGGTGAGCCTTTCATGTAAAGAATAATTGGATTCTCTTCGATCTGAGACTTAATGGTCTCCATAATATCCACGATAGCTTCTCCTCTGTAGAGGTATCAAATGATTAGTGTTGTCACTTGCAATGACTCTTAGTTCGGCATTCTACACATCAGTCTCTCGCAAAGCCAAGCAAGATCCGTGTTGTTGAGGTTGAATACGTTAGATCGAGATTTTTAGCCTGCAATTACGCCTTTCAAGTTCAATAACTGCCTTATTCATCACAAAAATGTGACTGATCTTGGAAACCCTACCAACAATAAAGGAGTGCCTTGTCTTGAATGCTAAGCTTTGTTTTCAGTTTACCTTTACCGAACATGAAATTTTGTCGATGAATATGGCACGGTATGCCACGAAATCGACATCTTAGATGAGTAATCTCAATGATTTCGCGACAAGAATGACGAAAATGTGTTTCTAGACATAGGTCGAGCTTTGCCAAGCGCTCTTAATCGTCTAGTATTGCCAGTTTTTCGCGATTTAAGCGAGGAAAATGCCGTTTTCGTGCAAACAATCGAATGTAAAACGGCAACTACGACCCAATTGGGTCAAATACTAATCTTAATCTGAGGTTCAAAAATACCGCCATGGATCAAAGCGCGTTAATGGATACCTACGGCCCAAGAATTGCCAAGCTCGTAAAAGGCGACGGCTGCTATCTTTGGGACGACGAAGGTAACCAATATCTCGATGCGCTCAGTGGAATTGCAGTTTGCGGTCTCGGCCACAAACACCCAGGCGTCACTGAAGCCATCACCGAACAAGCCAACACATTGCTACACATTTCTAACCTGTTTCAAATTGAACCACAGGAACGGCTTGGTCGACGCTTGCGCGAAATTTCCGGTATGGACAAGGTGTTCTTTTCGAACTCAGGTGCAGAAGCTAACGAAGCCGCTATTAAAATCGCGCGCAAGTACGCCAACAAAAAAGGCGTTCTAGACCCAATTATCGTCACCTTTAACGGCAGCTTTCATGGTCGAACCATGGCCACGCTAACGGCTACCGGTAACAGTAAGGTCAAAGACGGATTTGCGCCGTTTTTATCGGGCTTTATTCACGCGCCCTACAACGACGTTGCCACCCTAAAAACCATCATCAAATGCAACCCACGCGTTATTGCCGTTATGGTTGAGCCTATTCAGGGCGAAGGTGGCATTAATATTCCGGCAGATAACTATCTCAATGAATTGAGAAGTCTGTGTGATGAGCACGATTTGTTATTAATTTTGGACGAAATTCAAACCGGGAATGGCCGCACCGGCCGCTTTTTTAGCTACCAGTGGAACGGCATAACCCCTGATGTTGTAACTACGGCGAAAGGTTTGGGCAACGGTTTACCTATTGGCGCATGTTTGGCTAAGGGTAAAGCGGCTGAGGTGTTTCAACCAGGTAATCATGGCTCAACCTTTGGCGGCAATCCGTTTTGTACCCACGTTGCCGATCGCGTTGTTCAACACATTGTTGAAGATGATTTGCTCGCCCATGCCGAAAAACTGGGTGAATTCTATTTACAACGCTTCAACGAAGAGCTCAGCGGCCTAAGCCAGGTGAAAGAAATTCGGGGCAAAGGTTTATTGATTGGCATTGAATTGAGTCAACCGGCATCAACCATTGTTGCTCAAGCAAAAGACAAGGGTTTGATCGTAAACGTAACCTCCGGCAGTGTGATCCGATTACTACCGCCGCTGGTGACAACCTTTGACCAAGCTGAGCAAACTGTCTCCATTCTTGCTGAGATTATTAAAGCACTGTAACTCAATCCATTAGACGGCCTGTTTTGAACAACAGGCCTTTAGAAATTGCTTAGGCGCTGAATTCTGCCATTGAAGAGTTGAGCCAGTAGACCGACTGGCAAGCCATGAATCCAGACAATAATCCGTACTGGATAAAACCCTTTATTTCGCTGCGAACACCATTGCAACGTTAAAAGGCGTACCGCCGGGTAGAAATCTTAGCTTAAGCATCAGCAGGGAAGCCTGCCTAGACCCGGGATGTAACTATGAAACATTTTCTACAGCTTAGTGATTTAACCACTGACGAATTGAACTCGATTATCGACCGAGGCATTGAACTCAAAGCACAACACAAAGCTGGTACCAGCAAAAAAACCCTGAAACGTAAAGTGTTGGGGATGATTTTTGAAAAGTCTTCGACCCGTACCCGTGTATCTTTTGAAGCTGGTATGGCGCAGTTGGGCGGTCATGCGATATTTCTATCGTCTAACGATACCCAAATGGGTCGTGGTGAGCCGGTTGAAGATACCGCGCGCGTGATCTCTAGCATGGTCGACATCATTATGGTTCGAACCTTTAACCATGCCATGCTAGAAGCCTTTGCTCGCAACTCGTCAGTACCGGTAATTAACGCCTTGACCGATGATTTCCACCCATGTCAGCTACTTGCCGATATGCAGACCTTTCGCGAACACAGAGGCAGCATTCAAGGCAAGACCGTAACTTGGGTTGGTGACGGCAACAATATGTGCCAGTCGTACATCAATGCGGCCAGAATTTGGGACTTTCATCTTAAAATCGCCTGTCCCGAAGGCTACGAGCCAACACGCTCTATGTTGCTTGAAAACAGCGATCGCGTTGATATTGTGCGCGATCCTATCGAAGCGGTAAAAGGCGCATCGTTGGTTGTTACCGATACTTGGGCCTCTATGGGACAAGAAGAAGAAAAGCGTAAACGTCAGCAAATTTTTGCGAGCTACAAAGTTACTGAAGAGTTAATGACTTTCGCCAACGATGACGCACTGTTTATGCATTGTTTGCCTGCTTATCGCGGTATGGAGATCAGCGAAACCATGCTAGATGCCAAAAGCTCAGTCGTATGGGATGAGGCAGAAAACCGCCTTCACTCGCAAAAAGCCCTAATGGAATACCTCGTTAATCAAGCGTAAAAAGGCTATTAACCGCAGGTAAAGGCTTAACGGTAAACAAACTTAAAAAAGGTCTGCAATGCAGGCCTTTTTCTTTTACACAACTTTTAAAAACATACAAAACTGGAGGCCCAAATGTCCGTTAACTTTATGGAGAAAAGCGAACAAGAGCTTTGGGATATCGCTAATCCAATTATGGATAATCTTATGCAAGCCTCCACCGACATTGACCATCCAAAACACGTTCGCGATTTTACCGAGCGAGCCAAAGCCATAGTGACGCCAGAACACCTGCTTAGAGTTTGCACCCAGTATCAATCAGAGAAGGGCCAATGGTTACATCGCGAACCTTTGGCAATACTAAGAAGGCCCAACTCTGCTGCTGTTATCTGGAAACAGTTTTGCTCCAAAGCTCAAGGTGAATACGTGGCCGAGATTGTCTTGGTCAACATCAATGGCCGTTATTTGGTCGACCATGCCATGGTTTTTTAACGATCAAGTTTTTAACAACCACTTCCTTTAAAATACGGCCTTTTAACCATAGCTTTTTAATAATCCTCATCAGCAACCGTCAAAGACGGATACATCGGTTAGGCAAGACCAAAGATTATCGTTGTAAATCAAATAACTGGCTCAAAGCTTGATAATAGGTAAAAGCAAGAAAAGGTGGATGATAGCAACATGACTTTGAAGTATCCTGCCATGTCTGGAATTTCGATTAGAAGGCCTTTTGTCTGATGAGTTTTTTAGAATTAAAGTCCATCGCCTGCCAATACCCAGCGCAAGGCAAAACCTCAGACACACAGGTGGTTGAAAACCTCGACCTGACACTAAACGAAGGCGAAATCGCCTGTTTATTAGGCCCAAGCGGCTGCGGTAAAACTACGGTACTGCGTGCCATTGCTGGATTTCATAACCTCCACGCCGGCGAAATTCGCTTATCACAACAGATGCTATCAAGCGCCCTAACCACCTTAGCGCCGGAGCACCGCAAAATCGGTTTAGTGTTCCAAGACTACGCGCTCTTCCCTCACCTATCGGTAAAAGACAACATTATTTTTGGCCTGCATAAACAGCCCAAAGCTCAACAGATGGCGACCTGTGAAGAAATGCTCGCGCTGGTTCAGCTGCAACAATTGGCCGAACGATTTCCCCATGAATTGTCCGGTGGTCAACAACAGCGTGTAGCATTGGCCCGCGCACTGGCCGCAAAACCATCATTGCTACTACTTGATGAGCCCTTCTCAAACCTAGATGTCGAACTGCGCAGAACACTCGCGCTTGAGGTACGGAACATTCTCAAGCAACAGCAAATTACTGCGATTATGGTAACCCACGACCAAGAAGAAGCCTTTGCGTTTTCGGATGTCATTGGTGTGATGTACGGAGGAAAGCTGCACCAGTGGGATTCGCCCTACAATCTTTATCATCAACCCAACAGCCGTTTTGTGGCGAGCTTTATCGGCCAAGGCGTGTTTTTGTCGGGTAGGCTACGTGAGCATCACATTGAAACTGAACTTGGATTAATTGCCAAAAATGGAGTGAATGATTGGCCTCACTGCGGGGAAGTTGATCTCTTGGTTCGCCCCGATGATGTTATTTTTGATGAGCACAGCGAAATTGCAGGACAGGTTTCAGGTAAGGTTTTTGCCGGAACATCGACTTTGTACACCTTGCATTTAGGCTCAGGCTCAAAATTGCTCGCCAGTTTTCCAAGTCACCTCGACTATGCCATTGGCCAGCAAATTCCACTTTCATTGAATTTGCAACACCTCATTGGTTTCCCCAAATAAACTGTATTCCTGTTTGATTAACCGTTTTTTTGAGTAGGTTGACCAATTAAAAACCTGTCAGATTGGCTAACAGTTAACATCTTCTAAAAATTGCTCCCCTTAAGTGTAAAAAAGTATAAAACCAGATTTTTTAGTAGTTTTTGACGAATTAGAGTTATATCAATCGAAACATGGTTAGCAATTACTAACTTTTTGATTTATCCACACCTTATCAACAAAAAACCACCAAGTCACACAACTTGCAGAAAGCTCAAAAGCGCATTATCTTGTATCAAAGCCAATTCGAAACCCCTATATGTTGGGTTTCCTTTCAAGATGTTGTTAACACACAGAGTCGCAGAAAATAACCGCAAAAGGTGCCGAATTTGCACCGGTTCTAAGGCAAAAACTACAGATCGAACACGCAAAAACGCCACATAATAGGCAACCCAACACGTGAATCACCCAAAAGCCTTGATACCTCTGAGATCAGGGCTTTTGAATTTTTAGGTAAGCAAAAGGCTTACGGTTGTTAGGGATTTTCTGTTACGGCTTACGATGTTTGAATGTGAGAAAAATGACGCCATCCTTGCACTCGACTAGATTCATACAAATAAAACTCGCAGATGTTGAGTTTCAATACGTAGAAATCGTTTAACAATGTTTTTAACAGCATTGGCAATAACAAGCAGAACTAGGTAACCGCACAAGAGTTGCTCGTTCCATTTGCTTGTCGACAAATATTCAATCTATACCTCAGCTACAGCCACAAGCAGTAATAGCTACACAGTCTACGGAGACATACATGCGAACCGAGTCGGAAGTCCGAACCGATAAAACCTCGTCAAAAACCCCTACACCCACCGAAAAACGAGCCAGCCACGTAAGTGCTAACGCACCCGGGCAAATGCGCGTAATCAAGCGCAATGGCACGGTAGTACCCTTTGATGAGAGTAAAATCTCGGTTGCCATGACCAAGGCGTTTTTAGCGGTCGAAGGTGGCACCGCTGCGGCGTCATCGCGCATTCGCGAAACCGTTAAATCACTAACGGCGCAAATTGCAGCGACCTTTGCTCGACGTATGCCTTCTGGTGGCACCATGCACATTGAAGACATTCAAGACCAAGTAGAACTAATGTTAATGCGCGCCGGTGAACACAAAATCGCCCGTTCATACGTACTTTATCGTGAAGAACACGCACGTCTTCGTGCGGCTAAAGCTGCTACCACCTCTGAGCCACAACCCGATGCCGTTTACGGCACCATCATGGTGGTTATGCCAGACGGTAGCGAACAGGCGCTCAACATGGTGCGTGTGCGCACATTGGTAGAAGAAGCCTGTGCTGGTCTTGCTGAAGTAAACCCGGAAGACATTCTTAAAGGTGCCATGCGCAATCTTTACAGCGGTGTTAGCCTTGAAGACGTCAACACATCTTTGGTTATTACCGCCCGTACGTTGGTCGAAAACGAGCCCAACTACAGCTTTGTAACCGCGCGTTTGTTGTTAGACAAACTTCGCGCCGAAGCGCTTTCGTTCTTGAAAATCGCGCAACAAGCAACCCATCACGAAATGGAAGGTTTGTACGCCCAAGCGCTGCCTGCTTACATTAAAGCCGGTATTGAGCTTGAGTTGCTTAATCCCAAATTATTGGATTTCGACCTAGAAAAACTGGGTCAAGCGCTCGATCACAACCGCGACGACCAATTCACCTATCTTGGTCTGCAAACCCTCTACGATCGCTACTTTATTCACAGCGATGGCGTGCGCATTGAACTACCCCAGGTATTCTTTATGCGTGTGGCTATGGGTCTTGCCATTGAAGAAGAAAACAAAAACGAACGTGCCATTGAGTTCTACCAACTCCTCAGCTCGTTCGATTACATGAGTTCAACACCAACACTGTTTAACTCAGGGACTTTGCGTCCGCAGTTATCGTCTTGCTACCTAACCACCGTTCCCGATGATCTGCACGGCATTTACGGTGCTATTCGCGATAACGCCATGTTGTCAAAATTTGCCGGTGGCTTGGGTAACGACTGGACGCCAGTTCGTTCGCTTGGCGCCTACATCAAAGGCACCAACGGTAAATCACAAGGCGTTGTACCTTTCTTAAAAGTGGCTAACGACACTGCCGTTGCCGTTAACCAAGGTGGTAAGCGTAAAGGTGCTGTGTGTGCCTACTTAGAAACTTGGCACTTAGACGTAGAAGAATTCCTCGAACTGCGCAAAAACACCGGTGACGATCGCCGTCGTACCCACGACATGAACACCGCCAACTGGGTGCCCGATTTGTTTATGAAGCGCGTCTTCGAAGACAAAGAATGGACGCTGTTCTCGCCACATGACGTGCCTGACTTGCACGACCTGTACGGCGAAGCCTTCGAAACCGCCTATTGCGCATACGAAACCAAAGCACAAACCGGTGCAATCAAGCTCAGCAAAACCGTTCGTGCTCTCGATTTATGGCGCAAAATGCTAGGCATGTTGTTCGAAACCGGCCACCCATGGATCACCTTTAAAGACCCATGTAACCTGCGCAGCCCGCAGCAACACGTTGGTGTGGTGCACTCATCGAACTTGTGTACCGAAATTACGCTAAACACAAAAGCCGACGAAGAAATCGCCGTGTGTAACCTAGGTTCTGTGAACCTTGCGCAACACATTGTTGATGGCAAACTCGATATCGAAAAGCTAAAGGCCACTGTAAAAACCGCGGTACGCATGCTCGATAACGTTATCGATATCAACTACTACTCGGTAGACAGTGCGCAAAACAGCAACTTCAAACACCGCCCGGTAGGTTTGGGTGTTATGGGCTTCCAAGATGCGCTTTACAAAATGCGATTGTCGTATGCCTCGGATGAAGCCGTTGAATTTGCCGACAACAGTATGGAAGCCATCAGCTACTACGCCATTGAAGCCTCCAGCCAATTGGCAACCGAACGTGGCACCTACTCCACCTTCGACGGTTCATTGTGGAGCCAAGGCATTTTGCCAATCGACTCTATTCAAAAATTGATTGCCGCCCGTGGAGAACAATTTATTGAAGTCGATATCAGCACCACCTTAGATTGGGACACTTTACGCGAAACCGTAAAAACCCAAGGTATGCGCAACTCCAACGTAATGGCCATTGCTCCGACAGCAACCATCGCCAACATTACCGGCGTGTCGCAATCTATTGAGCCGACTTACCAAAACCTGTACGTGAAATCGAACCTTTCTGGCGAATTCACCGTGGTTAACCCCTACCTTGTTCGCGACCTAAAAGAACGCGGCCTGTGGGATACCGTCATGGTTAATGACCTGAAATACTACGAAGGCTCTGTTCAAGCCATTGACCGTATTCCTGAAGACTTAAAAGCGCTGTATCGCAACGCCTTTGAAGTAGAACCACGCTGGTTAGTAGATTCCGCCAGCCGTCGCCAAAAATGGATCGACCAAGCCCAAAGCTTGAACCTATACATTGCCGGCGCCAGCGGTAAAAAACTCGACATCACCTACCGTATGGCTTGGTACCGTGGCCTAAAAACCACCTACTACCTACGTGCGTTAGCGGCAACCACCACCGAGAAATCTACCGTCAATACCGGCAGCCTAAACGCCGTATCTTCGGGCACAGCACCGGCGGGCGCCAGCGCCTCACCGAGCCAGCCCGTGCAAGAACCACAGGCCGCAGAAGTACCCAAAGCCTGCTCGCTAGATGACCCAGATTGCGAAGCTTGCCAATAAGCTTTAATGGATTAAAACCCAGAAAATAAAAAAACCGGCCTTGTGCCGGTTTTTTTATTCAAGAAACTCCTTACGAGCGTAAATCCACCGTACTCCCGACCACACCACTATTGCCGACCCAGCACAATCAAACTCAAAATAACCCAGCTTTCAACTTGTAGCGTGTCGCGCTACAATATGCAAACGTAAGGAGACGGGATGATCAAATCATTCAAACACAAGGGTTTAAAAAAATTCTTTGAACTGGGAAAAATCCAAGAAATTCGTCAAGATCATGCCAATCGCTTACGAATTCGCCTAGCAATTTTGAATAACGCTATGTGTATAGAAGATATTGATCAGCCGGGCTTTAATTTACACCCCTTAAGCGGCGACCTAGCAAATCATTGGTCAATTTCAGTTAACGGAAATTGGCGATTATTTTTTATTTTTGAAGATGGCAATGTTTACGTTCTTGATTACGATGACTATCACTGAGGCCCAACCATGAATATGCACAACCCACCACACCCAGGTGAGCTGATCAAAACCTTTCTGATTGAAGATGAAGACGGCAATAAAATCGATTCCATTGCTAATGTTGCTAAAAAGCTTGGCGTGAGCCGCAGTGCATTAAATAAAGTAATTAATGGCAGCGCATCGCTGTCTTTAGAGATGGCATTAAGATTGGAAACGATTGGCTCCGGCAGTGCCGAGATGTGGGCAAAAATGCAATCTGATTACACCTTATGGCAATTGCGAAATCAAAGTGCAGCTTAAGTACTTCTACCATAAACTATGATTTATCAACTTAGTTTTAATCGCTATAAATTTCTGGTGGCCGATATTCCCCTGGAAGAAATCTACGAAAAACACGGTACTTATTACCCATTTCAAGATGAACACGAGCAAGAATTGGAATCTTGGCAAGCAATCTGGAAACCTTTAAATATCCGTTTTTATAATGACAGCGACTCTAATATCACCGCCATTCCTGACATTACTTGTTGGTTTACCGACCAACTCATCATGAACGATAAAGCATTCAAACATTTAAAAGAACCGTTAAAACAGTATGGCGAATGGCTACCGACATTATGCGAAAACATTCCCTATTGGTTATTTCACGTAAATTTAAAAACCGATTTAAGTTACGTAGATAACAATAAAAGCCAACGCAATATTGACGAGACAGGTTTTATTGAAGTTACTAAACTGGGCTTTCTTAAAAACAAAGTTGAATCGTTATTAATTTTTAAATCGCAGTTTAATAATTACGAAAATATCTACTGCAATCAAACTTTTAAAGATTTATCGAAAACAACCAACTTAAAGGCTTAAATTTTTCCAATAATTTGGCCTCAGAAATTATCTAGAAATAAATTTAAAAACATGACTAAAATCAAAACCATCAAGTGATAGATCTACATCTCGAATAACAATCCTGTTTTTTTATAAATTACTCTATATTTTTTAAATTCCACGCCTACCTCCTTCGAAAAACCCTTTATTTTTCAATCGACAAAACAACTTATTGAATAAAAAAACCAGCCCGCGATATAAACTTAAGGAAACTCTGATTAACTAAGAGTTTCTAGCGACACAAGGATGTGTCGCCAATTTCAAGAACGGTAAGTAATTGAAATTGTGAAGAAATTGGAAATCGCATTTTCAATTTCTGTCCTCTGATTAAATCATGGATGAGTTAATCAGAGGTTCCTTAAATATTAACTGATAATAAATTATCCGCAGAAGCGATTCCAACAACGCTGAAAACACTATAAATTATCCAACTTCAGCTGATTCAATATCGATAGGAACATCAATGACATCGCCATACCAGGTACCAAATTCTAACTTAAATACATACGAAACAAGAACTTGCAATGCTTGCGGAAAAGAAATGCATGCTTCAGCTGCGACGTGTCCAAATTGCGGGTTATCACAACGATCAAAACGGTATAAGAATAAAGTTACGGCTGCTATCTTTGCTTTTTTCTTAGGCGGCTTTGGTGCACACAGATTCTATTTAGGCCAATGGTGGGGTGTTTTTTATCTGCTATTTTGCTGGTTATGGATACCGGGATTAATTGCTCTTGTAGAATTTATCTATTTCTTAGTATGCGATCCTAAAAAATGGGATGACAAATATAACGAAGGAATTCCAGCTGGGCCAAACGATAAAAACAGCGGCTTCTTGGTAGCGATTATTATTGTTATTGGTTTATTTATGGTCACGGCAATAATCGGCATACTAGCGGCTGTCGCCCTCCCTGCTTATCAAGACTACACAACAAGAGCAAAAATTAACCAAACCATTGTAGAGTCACAAGTATTGACTACAAGTATAGAACAATATTTTGATAAATATGACACTCTACCCGCTTCAAATACACATTTGGGTTATAACAAAATTTATCTAATAGATGAATCACATGAAGCAGTATTTAATGGTGAAGAGTTAATTATTACGTTTGGATCAGTAATATCAAGCGTAGAAAATGAAACTCTTATCCTTACTCCAATAATCGAAAACAACTCAATCTTTTGGAATTGTACTAAAGGAACACTTAGAGAAAACTACAGACCCATTAAGTGCAGAAATCGGTAAATTATATTTTTTAAAGGAATACGTCGGGTTAAGATTAGAAAACCTTAACCCGAACACAACTTGAATAACTAAGTTAGCAAAGCATTTACTAGCACAATAAAAATAATGTCTTCCTAAGTTTTATTGCGCAGTCCAGCCACCGTCAATTGTTAATGACGATCCGGTAATTAATTTCGCGGAATCACCACATAAAAACACAACTAGGTCGGCGATATCAGAAATGCTGACTTGTTGTTTAATGGCGTGTGCTTTTAGCAATACGTTTTTAATGGCTTCTTCTTCTGTCATGTTGTAGGTTTTTGCCAAACCCGGAAGTTGTTTGTGCATGAGCGGTGTATTTACACTGCCCGGACAAATGGCATTACAGGTAATACCAAATTCGCCCAATTCCAAGGCAACGGTTTTGGTTAATCCAATAACACCGTGTTTTGCGGAGTTGTACGCAGATTTATAAGGTGATGCCACTAAACCATGAACCGATGAGGTATTAATAATACGGCCCCAACCTTTTGCTTTCATGCTTGGCACAAGGGCTTTTAAGGTATGAAAGTTAGAGTTTAAGCTAATGTCGATAATGGCATTCCATTTATCTTCTGGGAATTCATCAATTGGGGATACGTGTTGAATACCGGCGTTATTTACTAAAATATCGACACCACCAAATTCCGCAACGGCTACTTCACACATTGCACGAATTTCTTCGGGTTTAGTCATATCGGCGTTTGAATACAATACGGTTACTCCGTATTCGGTTTCCATCGCACGGCGCTGTTTTTCAATTTCTTCAGCATCGCCAAAACCGTTAAGCATAATGTTAACGCCTTGTGCCGCTAACGCGAAAGCAATACCTTGACCGATACCACTGGTTGAACCGGTAATCAAAGCGGATTTATTTTTTAATTCCATAATAACGTCTCTAAAATCTTTTATGAATAATCGGGTTGATCGGTCTATTCGGTTAAATGTCTACAATAACGTATAAATCTGTAGCGTTTGTAAATATCTTAGCTTATTTTTTATTGGTAATAAAAACACCTACAGCAACAATGAGCACACCCACAATAACGGCATCTGATAGTTGCTGATGGTAAATTAAATATTCTTCTATGGCGGTAACAGGCGGTACCATATAAAAAAAGCTGGTTACGCTAGATACTGAGCTGTTTTGAATTAAATAAATTAAGATAAAGATAGAACCAAACGATAATACAAATACTAGCCAAAATAGAGCAAAAATAAATTCACCCGTCCATTGTACCTGCATTGTCTCAAACGAGAGTGCCAAAATGAGCATAACAATGCATGTTGTCGCGTATTGCAGAGCTGTACCAGTAATTGGATGCATTTCGGTACAATATTTCTTCTGAAAAATTACACCGTATGAGATTCCCATTAAACTTACGAATACAGCCAATAACGCCGCGGTAAGATTGCCACTTTCACCAAGATTAATCGCTAATATCTTTTCGGCAACCACAAAGCCAACACCACAAAAACCAAGGCATAACCCTATCCATTGGTAGCGCGACATGGATTCGTTTAAAAAATAACGTGCGAACAAACACGAGCATATTGGCTGTAAACCCACTATCAATGCAGCGACGCCCGCAGACATTCCTAAACTAATCGCGGTGAAAATTCCACCTAGGTAAAAACCGTGCAGTAATAATCCCGAAACCGAAATATTAAACACCTGCTGTTGTCGATTGGGCCATGGCGAGGCCATTACCAAAGCAATTGCGCACAATAATAGGGTCGCAAAACCAAAACGAATGAATAAAAAAGTAAACGGTTCGACATAAGGCAAACCGTATTTAGCACCAATAAAACCTGTACTCCAAAGAAGTACAAATAAAGCTGGAAAGAACAGTACTGAAAACTTAGTGGTCGTGTTCAGTTTTATACGTTGATAATTAAAAGTCATAATTTTAGCCATTATATCAAGCTCAAAAATAACATTTAACGATCAAAATGTTTTTCCGAACTACACCTTACCAATCGCAACATCCCTTTTGCGATGTGTATTGAAGCAGAAAAAACTAAGCTTGTGATCTTTTGCTTAGTTAACTCTTTAAACTAAAAACAGTTACTCAAAGCGGCTTAGTTTAAATAGATCGATGTCGTATTTAGTACTACCATGCTGAGCCAAGTCGGCCATAATATCGCCAATTACCGAACAAAACTTAAAGCCGTGTCCTGAAAAACCGCCGGCAAAATACACATTGGATGTACCCGGCAATAAATCAATGACAAAATGCTCATCAGGCGTATTGGTGTAAATGCACGTGGCTTTATCCAATAGCTTACCCGCAGCTTCCGGGAAGAAACGCACTAAACCTTCACGAGTTAATTGCTCATCCGCTTCACTGACGTCACGATTCATGTTATCGGGATCAACCACTTCTTTTAAGTGATGCGCTTTACCAAATTTAAAACCCGTCTGATCAAATACCGGAAATCCGTAATAATGACCTTCGTTAACTTTTAAATTAAACACTGGGAAATGATTCGGCGAAAACACTTCGGGATCATTGGGCTCAAACCAACCAACAACTTGGCGTTCAGGTGTTGCAACCTTGGGCAAATCTTTTAGAATTTTTAAGAACCAAGGTCCAGCCGTTACTACTAAACGATTAGCAAAGTATTCACCTTTGTCGGTAATCACTTTTACCGAACCGTCGTTAGATTCGAAATCTAATACCTGCTCGTGATCGTGAATTTCAGCGCCGTTTTCTTTAGCCAAACGAATAAAGGCATCGATACACTTCTCGGCAAATAATACACCGCCATCTGGCTGATAAACCGAGTAGATATCATCAGGAAGGTTGTAACCCGGAAATTTTTCCGCAACTTGGCGCGCATTTAAAATCTCGTGTGGTAAATTGTGTTCTTCGCAAGATCGCTTAGAGCCTAAAAAAATCTCACTGTCTTCGTAACCGGCGTCGATTGATCCGGTAATTGCCAACAAATGCTCACCGGACTTTTCTTCCAATTTTCGCCACAAATCATAGGCTTGCTGAACCAATTTTACGTAATAGGGTTCTTGATAGTAGGCCATACGAATAATACGCGTGGCGCCATGAGAAGAACCCATTTGGTTAGGAATTGAAAAGCGATCAACGCCCAATACTTTTAAACCACGTTCTGCGAGTTCACAAATGGTGGCACTGCCCATGCCACCAACACCAAGAACGATAACGTCGTAATGATTAGGTGAAGCGTTATCTGTAGATGTGCCCATTGTAATTCCTTAATCGTGTAGATTTCTCAACAGCACTCAGCTAGCTGGGGTTAAAAACTCAAAAGATTCTTGCTTTAAGAATCGTGTGATGCGATTTTCCCACACGCCAACTTGGTCTTTATCACCCATTAAATAGTACATTTCACGAACAAGATCTAACGAAGATTTGCCGGTGAAGTCGTAATTATAGAAAGACCGTAATAACGTTTCTTCAGCTTCTTTTTTACGGTCTTGTTGATAAAGACGTAACGCAGAAACTAATTTGGTATTTAAATCGTCGTCGGTAGGCGTTTGCATGCCGCGAATCCAAGCTTCGTCCAGAACTTCTTGGCGAACCATATTTTCTAGATTTTCGTTTACATAGCAGTCGAAAACAATATGAATACGATCAGAACCGTTATTTACTGCACCGTGTATGTAATCTGCCGGATTTAATTTCCACAAGGCATCTTCATGCATGTGTACTTTGCGTCCTTCTAAAATTAAAAACGCCTCGTCATTGGTTTGCACAGGTAAATGTAGACGTAGACGTTTTTTGTCTTCTAGCTCTGAATAGTCGCGGTGTTCCCACAAACAAGCGCCTGGACGCAATAAATTTAAACGAACCCACATCAAATCAAGACCTAAGTCTTCAATGATTTTTTCCGTTTTAGGTAATTTTGCTAAAACATCCGTTGGTTCAGGTGTACAGTCTTTAATAAGTGTATTACTGCTGTCACCGTTACTGCTGTACAAAGACAATGAATGCACGCCTTCAGAAACGTACTCACTGTACGAGAAGTTTTTCCAATCTAAATTTGCTTCTTTAATTTCATCCGCGATAATTTTACTCACCCCAGCGTCAAATTTTTTAACGCGAGAAACAGCCGGCAAGAATTTTTCGATAGAATTACAGACATTATTTAACATAATATTTCTTCCTTAAATATATTTGTAAAACATTAAAATGCTGAGAAACAATATTTAAGGCAACACCCTAAAACCCTAAACATTACTCAGGTAGTGATTTATTTGTTTGAAATAGATTAATTTAAAAGT
>CALMJT010000012.1 GCA_937864365.1 uncultured Alteromonadales bacterium
TTTCAATTTCTGTCCTCTGATTAAATCATGGATGAGTTAATCAGAGGTTCCTAAAGTAATCTCAGTCTGGTTTATTTAGGCTTTGTCAGAGATTTCCGACTATTCTCCGTAAGTTCTTTATTTTTCTTTTTAGTATTTCTTTTTTTCATTTTTTTTTTCGTATTTTTCCCCTCCATCCAAAATGTCTCTTATTTATTCGTTCTCTCTACTTTGAATAAATGTTTTCAGGTTGGGTAATACAGCTAAGAATAATATTTGTGATTCACTCGATGCTGTGTCCGTAAGTGTCCGATTCTGTCCGCTATCTTTTTTTCTTGTGTCCGTCCGCGTTTGTCCGCTGCTGTTCTTTTGTATTTTCTTGGTATAAAACCTCGCTCAAATAAATTTCTAGCTCGTAAGTTGTTGATTTTAATTAATTTATTTTTATTTTTATTTTTAGGTTGGTTGTTTTAACTGGCACGTTGGCTGCTCTACTAGAAATATCTTTCCTTCATTATTTATAGGAATTTCTGATTAACTCATCCATGAGTTAATCAGACGGCAGAAATTGAAAATGCAATTTCCAATTTCTTCACAATTTCAATCACTTACCGTTCTTGAAATTGGCAACACATCCATGTGTCGCTGGAAACTCTGGGTTAATCAGAGTTTCCTGTAATTAATAACCGTGATGCTGTTAATCGGCTATCGCAAATAAGGCAGTCATTATGATTAAAGATACTTCTGCTCAAGATCAATTGGTTTCAGTGCCCAAAAAATCGCCTTGGCGGTTGGGAGTTCTAGTGGGTTCTGTATTAGCTGGTGTGTTGGTAATTACTTGGGTGATTTTTCAATTTGGCGATACCACGCCCAGTATTAATAGCAGCCGTTTGCGTATTGCTGAGGTAAAAACCGGTAACTTAACGCGCGATGTTGCGATTACTGGTCGTGTGGTTGCAGGTTTTAGCCCAATGTTATACGCACCGGCCAGTGGTACGGTGAGTTTTCATGTTCGTGCTGGTGATGAGGTATCGCAAAACCAAATTTTGGCAACCATTCACAGCCCAGAATTAAATAATCAATTAATGCAAGAGCAAGCCATACTAGAGCGCTTAGATATTGGTGTAAAACGCCAGACCATAGAAACGCAAAAAAAGAATCTACAGGCACGTAAAGAGTTAGAAGAAGCGCGTATTAAATTAACGGGTGCAAAACGAGAATTACAACGTAACGAATCCGCTTGGAGCAAAGGTGTTGTCAACGAAGTTGATTTGCAAAAAGCCAAAGACGAATACACCAGTGCCAAAATTATCTACGCTCATGCACAAGAGGCTGCAGATTTAGACTTAGTAGCATGGAAATTCGAACAAGAAGTAAAAGAGCTCGAATTAAAACAGCAAGAATTATTGGTGGCCGAGTTAAAACGCGTTATTGATGCCTTAGAAATACGCTCACCAATTGATGGTATGGTGGGTAATTTAATGGTTGAAGAAAAAACCGTGGTGGCAGAAAACGCTAGTGTGTTAAATGTTGTCGATTTATCGCAATTAGAAATTGAAGCACAAATACCAGAATTGTATGCGGATGCTCTAAGCCCCGGTTTAAGTGCCGAGGTAAGAATGGGTGATTATCGCGTAGCGGCGCGCTTAGCATCGATTTCGCCAGAGGTTAACGAAGGCTCGGTTTCTGCACGCATCCGTTTTGATGAAGAATTACCTCAGCCTTTACGCCAAAATCAACGCTTGCAAACCCGTGTTTTATTAGATGAGCGCGAAAATACTTTGGTATTGGCGAAAGGTCCCTTTATGGATGACGGTGCTGGTAAAATTGCCTATTTAGTACGTGACGATGTAGCCGAGCGAATTACCATCAAAACCGGTATTGCAAGCATAAACGAAGTAGAAATTCTAGAAGGGTTAAAAGCGGGTGATCAGGTAGTAATTTCGAGTTTAGATCAATTTAACAACGCAGATCGCGTACGATTAAATTAGTCTTCAAAAATACAAGTCGTACTAAATTAACATTAATAACGTTAAAAAGTATTCGAGTCATATTTCGTCACAGATTTTAATAGGTGTTCTTATGTTAAAAATGAACAATTTAAGTAAGGTTTATCGTACTCATTTGGTAGAAACTCATGCATTACGTGAATTTAGTATTGAAGTTACAGAAGGTGAATTTGTTGCCGTAACCGGGCCTTCGGGCTCGGGCAAAACCACGTTTTTGAACATTGCCGGTTTATTAGAAGAGCATACCAAAGGCAGTTATCAATTGGACGGTATAGAGCTTACGGGATTATCAGATCGTAAACGCTCGCAAATTCGTAACGAAAAGCTGGGTTTTATTTTTCAAGGTTTTAATTTAATTCCCGATTTAAATTTGTTCGATAATGTTGATGTGCCATTACGTTATCGCGGATTTTCTGCAAAAGATCGTAAGCAACGTATTGAATCTGCGTTAGAGCAGGTGGGTTTGTCTTCACGAATAAAACATTTTCCTTCAGAGCTTTCAGGTGGTCAACAGCAGCGTGTTGCGATTGCACGAGCTTTGGCGGGTGAGCCACGGTTATTGTTGGCCGACGAACCAACCGGAAATTTAGATTCAACGATGGCGCGTGGTGTTATGGAGTTATTAGAGGCCATCAATCAGAGAGGCACTACCATTATTATGGTGACTCATGATCCAGAGTTAGCCGCACGAACACGCCGCAATGTTCATGTCATTGACGGGCAAGTTAACGATTTGCGAACCATATTTACCGAACCACAACAGTCCATAGAAACAACACACGCATAAATTTACATTATTAATATTATTTTGGCCAAAAATGCGTAAAGCAAAAAGTTAGGGATAGAAAATGATTCGTTATTATTTTTGGTTGGCGCTGCGTAGCTTAAAAAGTTATCCGTGGTTGAGCGCATTAATGGTACTCGCAATTGCAATTGGTATCGGCGCTTTCATGACTTCGTACACTATATTTCATTATATGTCGGGTGATCCCATCCCTCATAAAAGTGATCAGTTATTTGTGGTGCAATTAGATAACTGGGCTGAAGAAGAATCTTGGGATGGCGAAGAAGGTGGCTTACCACCGCAACTTACTTATAAAGATGCACGTTTTATTGCTGAGGCCAATCAGGCAGACTTTCAAACGGCGATGTTTTTATCGGTGATGGCAGTTTACACAGATAATCCAGATATAAAACCACAGCGTTATTTGGGGCGTTTAACCTACAGCGATTTTTTCTCCATGTTTGAACCACCATTTTTATATGGCGCACCCTGGACGCGAGAAGATGATGAAAACCATTCCACCGTAACAGTTATTAGTCGTGATTTAAATGATAGAGTCTTTGGTGGTAAAGATAGTATTGGTGAAAGTATTACGCTTAATGGTAATCAATACACGGTGATTGGTGTTTTGGATAATTTTAAACCAAGCCCAAAATATTACGATTTAATCAATTCCAACCCGTTTTCTGACTCCGAAGACTTTTACCTACCGTTTACGTTAAACGATATTTTAAAACTCACTCCGAGTGGTAATAACAGCTGCTGGGCACCTTTGCCCGAAAACAGTTATGAAGGCTATTTAAATTCTGAATGTGTGTGGATAAGTGCTTGGGTGCAATTAAACTCTTTGGAAAAGAAGCAGGAATTTCAAAATTTTGTCGATAACTACGTGCGTGAACAAAAAACCTTTGGTCGTTTCTTGCGTCCTCTTAATAATCGCATTTCTAACGTTAAAGAATGGTTGGTAATTAATAAAGTTGTAAGCGACGATACCCAAATTCAACTGTGGTTATCGCTAGCATTTTTTGGGGTGTGTTTGTTAAATACTGTAGGATTAATATTGGCTAAATTCCTGAAGAAATCCGGCGATGTTGGCGTAAGACGAGCACTTGGTGCCAGTCGATTGCAAATTTTTTATCAACATTTAATTGAGTCGGCATTATTAGGCATTGTGGGTGCCGTATTGGGGTTACTACTTGCATGGTTGGGTTTATATGCTGTACGCAGTTTTATACCTGATATCGCTGTATTAACGCATCTTAATACAGAGCTAGCGTTGTTCGCATTCTTGGTAGCTATTATCGCTAGTTTGTTAGCTGGTATTTATCCCACATGGCGTGTTTGTCAAATTGCTCCAGCCCGTCAATTAAAAACACAATAGGAGGTGTAGCCATGGAAATTAAGCCTATTTTAAAAACATTAATTCGTAATCCTGTAGGTTTGGTGTTAATCAGTCTACAAGTGGCGCTAACATTAGCAATTATTGTTAATGCCTTATTTATAGTTAACCAACGTATGCAGAGCGTGAGCATCGATTCGGGTTTAGATGAAGAAAACACCTTAGCGCTTACGGTTTCAGGTTATTTAGACGATTACGACACTAGGTCTGCAATTTTTAACGATTTAGAATATATTAATAGTTTGTCGGGGGTTCATTCGGCAATGGCAACCAATGCCTTGCCTATGACTAATTCAGGATGGTCGAATACCGTTTATAACAGCGATGCTGAAAATGGTATCAATACTAACGCTGCACTGTATTTTGCAGATGACTCTTTAGCCGAAACAATGGATATTAACCTTGTAACTGGACGAGTTTTTAATCAAAACGAGATTGGTACCTATTCAATAAGAGAAGATGTTTTACAACCCAAAGTGGTTATTATTTCAGTAACACTTGCAAAAATATTGTACCCAGAAATTACAGAACCAGAGCAAGCCTTGGGTAAATACGTATGGTTTCGCGGAGAAGAAATTCCTGTGGCTGCAGAAGTAATTGGCTTGGTTGATGATATTAAAGCACCCTGGAAGCGACAATTTTCTTCGGAATTCGAACAAGTATTGTTTGTACCTTATTATCCAATTTTTGGGAATTTGTCTCACTATATTATTCGCACAAAAGCGGGATTTTTTGACGATGTATTCAAAAATATTCAAAATCAACTGCTAGAACTAGATAATCAACGTGTAGTGCGATCACCCACTGCCTTTACCGAGATCAGAAAAGATTTTTACCGTAATGATAACGCTATGGCGACCATGCTCTCTGGTGTCATTGCTTTGCTGTTGGTTATTAATGCGTTGGGTATTATCGGTTTAGTCAGCTTTTGGGTAACGCAACGAACCAAACAAATAGGTACCCGTCGAGCATTAGGTGCAACCAAAGCCGATATATTGCGGTATTTTATAACTGAGAATCTGATCATTAGTGGCATTGGTGTTATAATTGGCCTTATTTTAGCAATGGCTTTGAATAATTGGTTAATTACCGAGTTTGAGTTAGCACGATTACCCGTCGTTTACTTAATATTAGGTGCGTTGTTAGTATTGGTTATGGGTGTTGTTGCGGTTTTCGGCCCGGCTATTAGGGCGGCCAATATTGCACCTGCTATTGCTACGCGCAGTGTATAAGAAATTCGAATTTAATCAGCGTTTCTTATAGACTTGAAGCCGTTAATTTTAAAAATATATAAAAGAAATGCAATCAAATGGGCGATAAAACAATTTTAGTGGTGGATGACAACGACGCCGTAATAACGGCGTTAGAGCTGCTTCTCGAACTAGAAGGCTGGACTGTTGTAATTGCTAATTCGTTCGAGGCGGCCCTTGCAGAATTAAGAAACCACGAAATTGATCTTGTAGTGCAAGATATGAACTTCAAAGCAGATAAAACCTCTGGTGAAGAAGGCATAGAACTTTTTTACAAAATTCGTGATTTATACCCAGATTTACCCATTATTCTACTCACCGCCTGGACTCATTTAGAAACTGCGGTAGAGTTGGTTCGCGGCGGTGCGGCAGATTATCTTGCCAAGCCATGGGATGATAAAAAACTACTTACAACCGTGCGTAATTTATTAGAGCTTGGTGGAACCCACAAAGAGCTAAAAAAAATAAAAGAGCAGCATCAGCGTAGCCGCGGTGTATTATTTTCTCAATACAAACTTAATAATATTGTTTGCCAAGACCCGGCAACAGAAAATGTTATTCGCCTAGCGTGCCAGGTGGCAAAATCCGATATTCCTGTTCTTATTACTGGCCCTAACGGATCTGGTAAAGAACGAATCGCAGAGTTAATTCATGCAAACTCCACTAATCCAGAAAGCCCTTTTGTTGCCGTTAATTGCGGTGCACTCCCTAAAGATTTAATCGAGGCAGAATTATTTGGTGCTCAGACTGGAGCTTACACGGGCGCGAACAAATTGCGGGTAGGCCGTTTTGAAGCTGCCGATGGCGGAACCTTATTTTTAGACGAAATTGGTAATCTACCACTTGAGGGGCAAGTAAAATTATTACGCGTTTTGGAGACACAGAAATTCGAACGCTTAGGTTCCACCAAAACCATAAAAGTAAATGTTCGAGTGGTTTCTGCCACCAATGCCAATTTGCCAGCAATGATTGCAGCAGGTGAGTTTCGCGAAGACTTGTATTATCGTTTAAACGTTATCGAATTAAATTTGCCTGCGTTAATAGATCGTCCACAAGATATTTTACCGCTAGCGCATTTCTTTTTATCGGCAGAAAAGACAATCTCTTCTGATGCGCAAAAATACTTGTTGGAATATGCTTGGCCGGGAAATGTGCGCGAACTAAGAAATACCATAAAGCGCGCAGAATTACTGTGTAAAAACGAAACCATTCAAATAGACGATTTAGCCTTAAAAATAGGTAATCCACAACCCAATAAAAATAGTGCTGATAACAATGAGACGAAAAAAACGAAAGTTACTTCTGATTCTCATCTTGAAGTTCAAGAAAATTTTGTTGTTAAAAACTCGTATACGCCAAAATATGAACCGTCAAAAGAAGACATAGAATCTGCGTTAAAAGCGAATCACGGTGTTGTTGCTAACGCGGCGGAACAATTAGGTTTGTCTCGGCAATCTTTATACCGAAGAATGGATCGTTTTGGTTTGCGGAAAAAATAAATGCATTATTTTACCATTAGATTTGTTTTACTCGCCATTACAACTTTGGGTTTTTACATTATTCAGGTGAATGCTTCAGATATCGTTTTTTGGTGTTTATCGGTTATTTGGCTTTTGGTTATGAATCTTATCTTCGGATTTATGGCTAAGAGTCCGTTTAGGCAGCAGGTGCGTGCGCTTTCTAGCATGGTTGCGAGTTGGCGAGATAACGAGTTTGGTATTTCTATTCATAAACCCAATGTGCAAGAGTTGGCCGATTTAACCGAAGAGCTAAATCAGGTAGGCAATTTACTTCGCCAAGAACGGCAATCGTTAGTTCAGCGCGAATTATTATTACAGACCGTTATTCAAAATAGCCCAATTGCCGTTGTTTTGTTGGATTCATCGGGTCATATTATTTTAGCAAATGTTGCTGCAAGCCAATGGTTTGCGCAAGGCGCTAAGTTAAACGGCTTACTGTTTTCGAACGTAATTAAAAATTTACCCAGCAAACTGCAAGAGTCCATGCAGAAAATGGGTGATTCTATATGCACAATAGAACAAGAGGTTGTTATTGATTTAGAGCTTAATGTGGGTAAATCTCTAAAAGAAGTTATTAAAGAGTCCTATCATGTATCTAAGTCACAGTTTGTATTAAATGGGCAAAAACACGATCTACTCATGGTTCGTCAAATTACAAAAGAACTGAATCGGCAAGAGGTTTTTGTGTGGAAAAAAATCATTCGCATAATGAGCCACGAAATTAACAATTCATTGGCTCCCATCTCGTCGCTGGCGCATTCTGGCAAGCAGGTTTTAGAGCGTGTTGATATTCAAGAACAGTATCAGAAAGCTTTAAATAAGGTTTTTAATACCATAGAAGACCGTGTTACACACCTAAACGAATTTATTCGTAATTACGCCCGTTTTGCCAAACTGCCAGAACCTAACAAAAAATTCATTGATATTGAAAAATACCTAGAAAATATCAGCGATGCTTTGGGATGCAACTACGAATTATTGAACGAAAATAATACGGTAGAGTTCGATCCCATTCAAATAGAACAGGTGTTAATTAATCTGGTAAAAAATTCGCTGGAAGCTAATTCGGCTTTAGAATATATAAATATATCTTACCTTAATAACGAAAAAAATTGGTCATTAACAGTGTGTGACCAAGGCGGTGGTATCGACGAAAAAATAATCAACCAAATACTACTGCCGTTTTACTCCACCAAAAGAACCGGTAATGGCTTAGGCTTGGCTCTAGCGCGCGAAATTATAGAAGCACACGGAGGCGAAATATTAGTACAAAACAGAGAAGAGGGCGGAGCTTGCGTTGTTTTAACGTTTACTAAATGATTTTGATTGGTGTTTTTTAGAGTTTTAAAGGTGTAGCTAGTTTTTATAAAATATTTTACATAATGAGTTTATTGGAAGTTCTTAATACTTGTCTTCTTATTGAGTTAATGCTTTGGTTTATTTTAATTAATACTATTTTAGTTTTTGTGTAAAGATTTACTTATTCGGTTAAATAGAGTTTTACAGAGCGGTAGATTTTTATTTAGCATTGAGCGGTTATTCTCCCCTAAATATACCGTTTATAGCCTTTATGAAAAACTACAGTTTCTTGAATATAGTTCTCTTTCTTGCTTTTTTCGTTGCTGTAAAAGCGCATGCCATTAGTTTTTCTGGTTCTACCGATAGTAAACCAGATATTGATGGCATCTACGATATTAAGTGGAGCACTCCATATTACGAGTACGGACCCTACGATTTATACGAGAACGGCGTAAAAAAAATCAGTCGTAGTAATGTCAATATCTATAAAGTTTCAGGAAAGATTAATGGATCTTATGTATACGAAGTTTGGGGAAATCGCGAAGATCCTAATTCCTTAGAACCTTTTCCGAAATTTCAAAAGCTAGGTACCTATACGGTTATTGTTGACTTAGTTCCTCAGGCACCAAACACTCCTTCAGCGCCAACTTCTGTTGGCAGTACCACAAATGCCAGTTACAGAATAAATTGGACGAAACCCGGCGGTGCTTCTGCTACCTCGTACAAATTGCGTCGTCGTTTAGGTAGCGGTTCTTGGTCACAAATTTATTCTGGCAGTAATTTATATTTTGACGATTCTAGTCGAACGCCGGGCAGTTGGTATTACGACGTTTCGGCTTGCGCGGGCACGGCGTGCAGTGGTTATAGTGCTGATACATTGGTAACAGTTATTGATCCTCGTCCAGGAATTCCCGCTAAACCTCAAGCTCCTGATACTGTTAATCGTCCTGATTTTTCAGTAACTTGGACCAAACCTAATGGCACGGTAACTTCTTATACATTACGTAGAAAGTTTGGAGCTGGCGCTTGGAGTACTATTTATACCGGCCTAAATACGAGCTTTTCCGAGAAGGAGAGAGCGGAAGGTGACTGGTATTACGATGTAATTGCTTGTAATGGCAGTGCATGTAGTAACTCAAGTATCGCTAAAAAAGTTACGGTGAATTATAACTATAATGGTGGTGGCGGATTGATTTCAGGGCCTTCAATCTCCACTGGTACTTTTACCTTATCTGTTGCTCAACAGTATGCAGACGCCGTGGATGTTCGTCAAAACTCAACAATTATTAAAAATAAAGTTAATGTTTCATCTGTTGCTAGTTTTCAGGCCCCGACGGGTACTTTGACAGATGGACTCTACAAATACGAAGTAAGATATTATTTTTATAATGATTGTAAGTTGCCTTGCACAGAATATCTTCCATTAGGTGATTGGAGCGAAACATTAAATGTTGTTGTGGCAAGTAAACGAGTTGTTACTCTTCCTGAGCCCAATAGTAAAGATGGCACCTATCAAGTTCGGTGGAATTCTTCGGCAGGTGTTGGCGTTTATCAGATACAAGAAAATTCTGGCTCTTGGGCAAATGTAACTAATTTTACCGAATCCAACGGCCAAATAATTTATACCTATTCCAACAAATCCGATGGCATCTACACTTACAGGGTACGTGCGTGCTTAGGTGGCCAATGTAATACTCCGAGTGATATTAAAACCGTAACCGTTTTAAAAACTCCGACTAAGCCTGCTGCTTTTACTCAAACGAACGCGAGTGTTGTAACCGATGGTAATGTTCGATTAAGTTGGCAAGCATCTCAGCAAACCATCAATGAGTATCGCATTACCGAAACAGGTGTTGTTAGTAATACGTATACCACTGCTTCGAATAGACTTTATTTAAATTTAGACCGCGTAAAAGACGGTAATCACACCTACTCGGTTCAAGCTTGTAACGCATCCGGTTGTAGTGCGAGTGCTACTCTTAATGCAATTAATGTTTTAAAAACTCCGTTAATTCCTAATAATCTTAATGCAACGGTTAAATCGCAAACAGGCGAGATTAATTTGTCGTGGGCGGCGCCGTCTGACTCGGCTGTTGATTTTTATGAAGTCGCTATTTTAAAAGAAGGCGAGTTGTACAGCGATTGGGAATTAACAGGTACTACAAGAAGCTACAGTGCCACTAATTTACCCGACGGTAATTATCAATTTAGAGTGCATGCCTGCAACAATTCTGGTTGCGGCGTATTAGCACTTTCAAACAGTTACAACATTAATCACCCAACACCCGTAAAACCAGAAATTACCGCCTCGGGTAGCGATTCTAATGGCCAAATTGGAGCGGAATGGAGCGTTAGTAATCCAGCATTTGTCGATGTTTATCAGGTACGTATTGATTCCGGTAGTTGGTTGAATAGAGGTTTGGCACTTAATTACATTGCCAATAACATCTCACAGGGCGACCACACAATTGATGTTCGCGCCTGTAATCAAACACCCGGCGCTACCAAATGTTCGGCTTACGATAGCAGTTTCATCAAAGTGTCGGACTCTAAGCCGAGTTATGCCGACACGGCATTACCATTTGCCAGTGCAATTGACGATGCCTCGTTTGTTTCTGCCACAGGTAATCACGACGTAACCTCTGGTGTGGTTGCGGGTGAGGCCAGTGTGAGTGGTGGTAGCGCTGCTTACATTTTTCCAATCACGTTGCCTCCTGGCAGAGCTAATGTAATCCCTAATGTAAGCCTTTCTTATAGCAGTCAGTCCGGTAATAGTTCGACTGGTATGGGATGGAATTTATCTGTTGGCAACGCAATCTCTCGTTGCCCTAAAACAATTATTCATGATGGCTATGATTTACCGGTTCAATACCAAAACACAGATAAACTTTGTTTTGATGGACAGAGATTATTCTTAAAGACTGGTGCTTATGGCAAAAGTGGTGCTGTGTATTATCTAGAAAATAATGCTTTTGTAGAGATAACACAAACTGGTGATATTCAATCAAATACAAGTGCTTTTATTGTAAAGCAGCGCGATGGGTCTTTGTTGAATTTAGGCACAACAGAAAATAGCCGTCTAATTACTGGAGGATTAAGTTACGTAAACTCTTGGCTATTGCAGAGCAGTCAAGATGCAGCAGGAAATAATATTGTTTACACCTACAGTTATTTTGGTAGTGGTGAAAAGTTAATTACCAAAATTGAATACACAGGGTTTAATAGTTCTGTGGGTGACCGAAAGGTTGAATTCACCTATAAAAATCGTTCTGACTTTTCATCAGCTTATTTGTCTGGCGGTTTAACACAGCAAACAAAACTTTTAGAAAAAATATCCACGTTTTATAAAAATACACCTATCAATGAGTACAACTTAAACTACAAACTCAGCGAAGGTTCTGATCGATCACTGCTAACTTCACTCGAAGAATGTGCTTACGAAGGTAGTAATCGCTTTTGTAAAACACCTACAAAAATGACGTGGTTAGATTCTGCCCCTAGTTTTGAACTCGAAACATTGGGTTTTAAAACTAGTACCAATTCAAGTATTACTGCTGCTGAGAGTGTGTTCCCGAATCCGTTACCGCTTGGTGTATCTAATAAAAAACTCACTCCCTTTCTGCCTAGAGGTGATGTTAATGGCGATGGTATGAGGGATTGGCCATATTGGAAAGTTAATGCCGAAGGCATTGGCGGTGCTACAAGTCAGCCTTTAGCACAAAACTGCAAAAAAAATCCTTTATCTCTTAGTTATGTTTGTACAGAAATTGACATTAATTTAGATGGTAAAGTCGATTTTTGGCGAATCAATAATGATCGATTTGAGTTTTCATTGGATCTCGGTAATACATGGAAAACTACACCTATTTATTACGAAAGCTTTGGAAATGATGTCAATATTATTGATTCGCAAGATTATAATGGCGATGGTTGGCCTGATCTTTTAATTCAGTACGATCCTGATGGCCCAGATTTTGGCGATCCAGCCAATTTATATCTTTGGTTACATACCAAAAATAAAAATGTACCTTTTAATCAGCCTCTTTCTTCCTTGTATACGTTTACCCAGCGTTTAAACGCTGACGGTTTTACCAAAGTTAATACTACGAGCGCTTCCCCTGTTGGTGATATGAGTGGTGATGGGTTGCCAGATCTTGTAGTTTATGACAACGAATTAAATGTTCTTAGTCCAGACTGGGTTAGCTCTCAACAACCGACGCCGAGATTTTTACTACGTTCTCAATTGTCACCTAACGGTACTCTAACATTTCAAGAAGTAGACTTATCGGTATTTGCTCTAGGTGTAGAGCGTGACAATGCCAGTAACTATTATTATTACCACTCGTTCATGGATATAAATGGGGATGGATTATCAGATTGGTTAACGTGGAGAAACGGTAAACATCTCTGGTTGGCTGTCAATAAGGGAAATTTAAATTTTTCTTCTTGGCAAGATTTAGGTAATGAGTCTTCATTAGAAGAGCGATTCATTCCTTTCCCTGCGGCGAAAAATGATCCTGTAGATCAAGATTATGTTTATTACCCTAAATTTGCTCACGCTTTTAAGCAGTTTGACTATGATGCTGATGGTAGAGCTGATCTTTTAGTGCCTGAAAAAATTGTGGCTCCTATGTGTCTGGGTTATCGTAGTGCAGACCATGGTTTAGAACAATTTTGTGGAGACGAAATTTACGGTATTACAACTCCCGATGGGCCAGTAAAAGAAGCAATTATTGGAGATTTAAGTCGAGCGGACGACAATATATTTAAATTTAAAGCACTGAAGTTTAAAGAAATTTCTCCAGGGCAATTTCGAGTTGTTGTAACATCAACAGATATTGTTGGAAGTGCGAATGAAAGTGCGCAATTAGATGTATTTGGTAATGGTTTAACAGATTTTGTTTTCTCATATCGACCGAGATTTGAGAATATTACGTTTGATCAATCTAACATTGAATCACCAATGTCAGGTTTGCCATTTGGTTTTTACATCAACCGTAACCGTGGTTCTGCAAAAAATGGTGAACGCTATCAACCAATCGATATGTTGGAGTCGGTTGAAAATGGTTTTGGTGTTCGCAGTGAGTGGACGTATCGACCATTAAGTTCGCAAGATTCTAATTATCACTCGGCTAATCAACCCTTTTACGAGCCAGATTTTAATTACTTAAACAGTTTAAGTGCTGAGGCGCGGGCACAGCATTATCACTTCACCAGTAACATGTATGTGGTTGCGGAATTCCGTCAATCGAACGGTGTGGGCGATAATTTAAATCGCGTGCAGTACCGTTATAAAGGCGCAATGTACAACTGGCAGGGCAGAGGTTTCCAAGGTTTTAGAACCATTATTACCGAAGATCTTGATGCCGAAATTACCTCACGTGTTGAATTTCATCAGGTGTATCCGTTAGCTGGGCGCATGTATCACATGAGCCAATACGAAGGCTATGAATACAATAACGATAATGCGCCACCAACACCGTTTAACGAGTCTAAATACGAATGGCGTTTTTGGCCGGCGGGGCAATTTAACTCGGGCAACGATTACTTAGTCAATAGCCCGCAGGTGGAATGGCAAACCGTTGTTAACGTGCCGTACATTGTTGGTCAAGCGAAACGCACGCAAACCAATCGTACGCTAGCCGGTAGTCTTACCTATTCAATGATCGAAACCCAAAATTTTGATCAGTGGGGCAGAACCACCTCGGCAGAAACAAAATATCAAGAAAGCGGCGGCCATATTGTTCGCTCTAGCACAATATCAAGCTTTGATGATACTTACATAAACGATGGTTGGTGGGACAAACCCATTGCGCGTACGACGACCCAACACGCAGTAGAAAGTCGCAAAGGTGTTGCTATTGATTCCGGTACCGATGCCGATCAAACCACCACCATGCAATATAACGCCTGGGACATCGGCCTGCGTAAGCCAACCAATGTTTCCGCTGTGCCTGTTACCGGTAAATCGGTGCAAACCGCCACCGAATACAACCGGTACGGTTTACCAACCTGGGTATCGGTGAATTCTACCGGTGAAACCGAGCGTAAAACCGCGACTGTCTACAGTAACGATGGCTACTTTGTAGAGAGGGTTACCAACCCAGAAGGCCACCTATCGCAAGTGGTTACTGATCCAAAATACGGCGTACCAACACAAACTACAGACGCCAACGGAATTACCTCTACCGTTAAATACGATGCCTTTGGTCGCACGATAGAAACTCGCGTGCCTGGCTTGCCGCCCGCGTATTCATCGCTGCAAATGTGCAGTAATGTGAGTTGTCCGCCGGGTTTAATCTTGCAGCAAACCAGTGTGCAAACCGGTACGCCAACAACTCGTGTTTATTTAGACAAGTTAGGCAGAGCGGTTCGCACCGATACCCAAGCACTGGCAGCGGGTCAGTGGATTGTACAAGCAATGACGTACAACAAACTGGGGCAAGAAGTCTTTATGTCTTCTCCGGCCTATGGTGCGCCTTCGAGTTACGGCACTCATTATGTGGATTACGATGTTCTTGGTCGTTTAACCGAAAAAACCATGGACCAAACCGATGGCCAAGTGTTACGTACTACCTACGAGCACGAAGCAGGTGAGGGCTTTACTACCAACATTAATGCCGGTGGTAATTACCTATCGCGTACCTACAACGGCTTGCAGCAACTGACCGAAACTGTCGATGCCGTTGGTACGGTAACCCGTTACGCCTACACCGGTGCCGGTCAACCCATTGTTATGCAAGACGGCAACGGCAATCGCATTACCGCAAAATACAACGACCTTGGCCAAAAACTTTGGGTTGATGACCCAAACATGGGCCGTAAAAACTTTGCCTACACCGGTTTTGGTGAAATCGCATCAGAAACCGACGCCAATGGCGATACCAAAGCCTACACCTACGACCGTTTAGGCCGAACCATTAATCGCCGTATTAATGGCAGCCTTGAATCTATTTGGGAATACGATAACGCCAACCACGGCATTGGTTTAATGAATGCCGAGCGATTAAGTAATGGTGCCTTCGAGCGCAGCTATTATTACGATTCTTTATCGCGCCCAATTAGTGTTAATACGCAAATTGATGGCGAAACCTACACCGTTAATTCGTATTACGATGCAAACTATGGTCGCCCTAAAGGCATGCGTTATCCCGGTGGTTTAACCGTGCAATACGGATATTCCAGCACCGGTTATTTAACGACTACCCAAAACGCATCAAGCGGTTATATTTACCGAAAAATTAATACTCAAGATGCCTTTGGTAATTGGTTACAGGCTGATCTCGCCGCAGGTGTATTAACCCAAGACCGCAATTACGACGAAGCAACCGGCCAATTACGTGCTGCTATGCTCAGCCAAATTACCGGTGTTATTCATAAGCAAACCTACGACAGCTTCGATCACTTCGGTAACCTGACGCAAATGTCTACCGAGCTTGCCGGTTCTACCTATACAGAATCGTTTAGCTACGACGACATGCACCGTTTGTTGCAAAATAATCGCAGCAATGGCCCAACCATTAATTACAGTTACGATGCCGTGGGTAATTTATTAAGCAAAAGTGATTTTGCCAATAACTACCAATACAACGGCAGCAAACCTAATGCAGTAAGCCAAGTCTCGTTAATCAGCGGCGCCACAAAAACCTACGGTTACGATAACAACGGCAACCGCACCAAAGAAAACGGCGTAACCACGGCCTATTACAATACCTACAACCACCCAACACGGTTGATAAAAGGCAGTGCCGATTTGCGCTTCTTCTATGCGCCAGATTTATCGCGCTACAAACAAACCAACGGTGCCAAAACCACGGTTTATATCGATAAACTCTTCGAGAAAATTACCGATACCGGCAAAACCCAGTATCGCTACTTTATCGACGATATTGCCGTACTCACAGAAACCGAAACCGCCAGCGATACACAACAAGAAATCGTCTTCACCCATCGTGACCGCCTAGGCTCAACCGTTGCTATGGCCGACGACCTTGGTATGGCAGTAGAAACCCACAGTTTCGATCCTTTTGGTAAACCTCGTGACGGCGACTTAAGTGACAAACTAGACGCCGTGCTCGACAGCCAATACACCACCCGTGGCTTTACCGACCACGAGCATTTGGATGACGTAGAACTTATTCATATGAATGGCCGCGTCTACGACTACAACCTAGGCCGCTTTTTAAGTGTTGACCCATTTATTCAAGATCCGGGTAATAGCCAAAGCATGAACCCGTATTCCTACATTATGAATAACCCCTTGGCGGGGACTGATCCAACGGGCTATATCGGTGAAGAAGAAACAAAACTAGAAGATGTCAAGGTCGAGCCAATTACTGAAAAGAGAGTTGTAACGGGGTCTCGAATTCCAAGGTCGGTTACAGTGGGGCAAAATATATCTGGCACAGTTACATCTGGAGGTGTTACAACCAACTTTTCAGCTAGTATCATGAACAATGGTAAAGGTGATTTCTCTGCGACGGTTACTGATGGAAAAGACGAATTTTCAGTTAGCGGTTCTTTGGATGTTTCTTCCATAGGTGGAGTGGATAACAGAGAGAATTTGAGTGGTAATTATGGTGGGTCAACTGCGATTAATTTCGGTGGTGTTGACTCAAACTCTGCTAATGATTTGTTGAATGATGGTCCTCCAGAGCTTGAGGCGATGTCTGGTACTGACGATTCAGAATCAATGAGGGGAGCTAGTGCACAAAAGGATGGCCCAAGTTTATGGGATCGTATATATCCGTTCTCTGATTACAATGCTAAAGAGTGGGCAGCCCAAACTGGTATAGATCAGTTTGCGGGCACTCCAGGTTACTATACGGAAGAAGAGAAACAGATAATTTTCCTTTTAGGAACAGGTGCGGGAGCGGTGCCAGGAAAGTTTGGTATTAGCACGCCTGCACCAACTTCCGTAACGTCCTCAAAAGAGGTATTTAAATATGCTCCAAGAGTTAGGGCTCGTGGAGTCCAAGACCCTAAAGCCCATAATTTTCCGTATTCTTTTGATTCAAAAATTCTAAGTGCACAACCAATATACAAAAGTGGGGGTTATAGGATTTACCAAGTGCCAGGTACAATGAACGAAACAGTCGGAGTATTTGAAATAGGTGTTACGCCTAAAAGTGTTATTGATCATAGATTTTTCAGACCTAATTAGGTAATTCGATATGAATGCTACAATGCTTAAATCACGCCCTTTATCTGGCGAGTTTGAAGAAATATATTTTGATTTTAAAGATGAATTTATATGCGTTAAATTTGAAGATCATGAATACCTTGAATATTGCGGCATTTTTGGAGGAGGGTTTGGCAGTTATTCGAATTTGATGTTGCTGGAAGAAATCGCTCTTATAGTGTCGTTTGGTCAAGGCTATATTTTTAATATTAATAATAAAAAAGTTATTCATAAAACTGAAAAGAATCAGTTGGCTTGTATAAGCTTGTATGAACCAAAAGATTATTTTATAGCATGTAGCCAGATTGAAATTTTTGTATTTAGCCCAGAAGGCCTTGCTTGGTCATCTAAAAGAGTATCGTCTGACGGTATAGAGATAGAGAAAATAATAAATGGTGTTGTTTACGGCAAAGTATACGACTTTACCAAATGGGTAGGCTTCAAGTTGGACTTAAATACGTTTGAGTATAGTTGTGATTGGCAGTGTGAAATTGCATGATTGTGTGAAATAGAAATAATAGATAGTCATAGTGTAGTGGTTTAATAATCTCGTACCAGCTTGTAGGGTAAACTAGCCCAAACAAAGGAACCTACAAATGGCCTATAAAAACTATCCTCCCAAATTTAAACACGAATCAAATATTAAAAAGGACATCCATAAAATTGACTTTACTTTTCTTCCCTGCCATAATCCCAAACCATGACTAAACCTCGCTCAGAACAAGTCTCAATCGACGATACGCCGTTTTATCACTGCATGGTTCGCTGTGTGCGCCGTGCTTTTTTGTGTGGTGATGATTATGAAACTGGTGAGAATTTCGATTAAATATAAAAGGACATCCATAAAATTGACTTTACTTTTCTCCCCTAATAAATAGGACATCCATAAAATCGACTTTACTTTTCTCCTTTGTGATAATCCAAAACCATGACTAAATCTCGTTCCGAACAAGTCTCCATCGACGACACTCCGTTTTATCACTGCATGGTTCGCTGTGTGCGCCGCGCTTTTTTGTGTGGTGACGACTATGAAACCGGTGAGAATTTCGATCACCGTAAACAGTGGCTGGTTTCCCGTCTTCGTTTTTTATCCTATGTTTACGCTATCGATATTTGTGCTTACGCGGTGATGAGTAATCATTACCACGTGGTTTTGCATGTTGATAAAGCGCGTGCTGAAACTTGGAGTTTGGATGATGTGGTCGAGCGTTGGTTGCAGTTGTACAAAGGCGATAAATTAATTCAAAAATGGATTGCTTTTTGTGCTGAAATGTCTAAGGCAGAGCTTAAAAAAGCTGAAGAAATTATCGAACAATGGCGCGAACGATTAACGTCAATCAGTTGGTTTATGCGCGGCGTGAATGAAACTATTGCTCGCATGGCTAATGAAGAGGACAATTGCAAAGGTCGATTTTGGGAAGGGCGCTTTAAATCGCAGGCATTGCTTGATGAACAAGCACTATTAACCTGCATGGCCTATGTTGATTTAAATCCAGTCCGTGCAGGTATCGCCGATGATTTAATCGATAGTGATTTTACCTCTATTCAGCAGCGTATTTTTGATTTTGTCAGTGCAAAAAATAAAGCTGAAAAAAATTCAGAGCTAGACCAAAATGCAGATAATCAAGCACAACAGATTGGTCTTAAATTAACAAAAAGTAATCAAAAACGAATCCAGTCAAAAATTAAAAAACAACAGAAAATAGAAAAATTACTTCAATTAGAATCCTTACCAAAATCTCACCTAAAACCACTTCACGGCAGTGTGCATACCGATATTGCCGAGGCTATTCCAATTACATTTGCTGATTATCTAGAGCTGGTCGAAACCACCGGGCAATGTATTCGTGATGACAAGCGTGGTTTTATATCCAATACATCCGAAAAAGCTATTCACGCTCTTGGACTTAATCCCGAACAGTGGATTATGCATGTTAAAAATTTCTCATCTTTATATGCATCAAATGCTGGCTCAAAAGAAACCTTAAAAACCAAATCCTCAAAAGATAACAAGTGTTGGTATAAAGGAATTGGTTTGATTGTTTAATCAGTTACAATCTTTAAAATTAATCAGTTAACTTTCCGTTTTCCAGTAAATGTTGGTATCGCTTTTTAAGATCATCGATGTCTTTCGATTGCCAGTCGTCACCTTTTGCGCCGTCGATTACTAATCTAGCTTGTTGAGTTATATGCTCCCGACGATTTGTATCTTTAGCGACGGTGTATATAGAATCTAATGCTTCTAATAAGCGAATTGCTACCGAGGGTATATTGCGGCCGTTTTGTCTTATTTGGTTGAAAGCTGCGTCTAGTAAGCCGACGAAATCAATTTCTTGGCGAATTAAGCGAATATTGTTGGTGCTGTCAAAGCGGTAGATACCGATCAGTGGTTTATCGGCGATTTGTCTTAAACCACTGCCAAGCCAATCGATACACGAAATAGCCGTGTGCGGATCATTAATTCCCGGCGATAAAGCACGTACCGCTACTTCGACTAGCTGACTAATTCCGTATTCGGGGTCTTGATCATCGGTTCTGCAAAAGCCGATAACAAAGTATTTATCAAAGTTTTTCGCTGCACCAATTGCCCATCGTTTAGCATGAACAAACGCCAAAGGTTCGCCAGCATTTACAAATTTACCGGGGCGATGGCAGAGTTTGATTATGCCATCATAACGTTTTAGCTGTTGAACGATTCGAATTTCATCAATGGCTTGCAGGTAACCACTACGATGGGATTCGATGGTAAAGGTTTCTGATAAAGGCCATTGGTCTGGATCGGGAGCGTTTTTTATCTTGTGCTCAGAGTCATCAATAAGACGTCGAATAGAGATCATTGTGTCGTTGGCCACGACGCGAACAACGTGTTCCGCACGGATGGTGGAGCTGACGTGATGAATAAAATAAATCAGTACAAAAATACTTACAATCGCTAATAACAGACCAATGGAGGCCGATGCTGCGGGTGGATAGCCCACAATGCCATTAACGTTTCCTAAAGCCAGTAAACAATATAAAAACGTCGAAACAAACGTACCTAAAACCACCTGATTGCCCTTGTCTCGCATAAAGTTCATTAACAATCTAGGGCCAAATTGCGAAGATGCTAACGACAAAGCAACCATGGTGATAGAAAAACTGACGCCCGCGACGGTAATCATCGATCCGGCTACGGTAGAAAGTAAGGTACGCGCACCTTCAAGATCGCCTTGATAAATTAACCAAGTGGGCCAATGTTTATGGGCTTGATGATGATAAAGCTCATCCAACCAACTCGCTAATACTGCCAAGCCAAAGGCTGTCAAACTCATTAATGACGGCAAAAACCAAAGGCTTTCTCGCAACCGATACAATAAATTGAGTAGCTGAATGGTCAAAATATTTCTCCAAATATTGACTCTACAATGTCTTTCGTTTTATTCATCGACTTGCTATTCAAAACGTTTAAGCTTAATACCGACGATGACTTGTTTTCATTGTTACATTTGAAGAGTTAAATTACATCATTCGCGTCAGAAAATGTGCTCAAATTCATCTTTACAAAGTTTTTTAAGAGGTAGTAAGGCCTAAAAGAGCGTTGACATATTTTGACGAATATATACTAGCGAATTTAATTTTTGCGCCTAATTTTTGTACGAATAAGTCGATGTCGATTCTTATTATTAGCAGCTTTTTAGTACTTGCTAAAAAAACGGTAAGATTAATGTGTTAAATACTCCTATTCTAATTTTTAATTTTCGATTTGTAATTGATTTGTCGTTAATGCTGGATTGCCTTCAATAATTTTTAGAATGATTTTATAGAAGTGGGTCAATTGAATTAAGTTGGTTCTAAAATATCCTATTGGTGTATTTAAATTTTGGTCTGTATTTTCAACTATTAATTTAGTTATGACGGTTTTAATGTTCCCAAGTTAAATTCTATTGAGTTAATTTTATAAATTATTATTGCGTCTACGAATAGCTTTAATAAGGTTTCAGTTTGTGTTCGGCCGTTTTTCATTCTTGGTTAATATATAAGTCTTTAGTTTGCTCTCTTGACTTTCTTTGATTAATTGGCATTTTTGTACTTTTAAAATTGGATTTCTTTCGGTTGTATGACAGTATGGCTAAACTATTTAGGAGTTTCTGATTAACTGTTCGGGGTTTAATCAGAGGATAAAAATGGAAGATACGATTTACAATTTCGTCACAATTTCAATCACTTATAGCTCTTGAGATTGACGTTGCATGATTGTGTTGCTAGAAGCGCTAGTTAATTAGAATTTTCTTTACTAGTAATTGTGTACACGTACTTGAGAAAAATTGGTTAACTGTTATGAGCTTAATGATTAAAGTTTTCTGTTGCTTACTTGTGCTAGGTTTTGCTGGGCTGTTTGTGCTTAAAAGCCCAGATGGCACGCCTTGGTTGTCGATCAGTGATTTTATGCCAGACACTCGTTCATTGGAGTCATCAATAAACGATCTTGTGCCTAATGTCTCTAGTGATGATGAACGCGATAGCGTGCCTGTCTACAAATGGCGTGATGCTCAAGGTAATTGGCAATTCTCAGATAAACCTCCAAAAGGTGTCGAAGCTGAATTAGTCACCGTTGATACAACCATTAATCGTAATTTATTACCGGCGCCAAATCGGAATATTGAAACATCTTCTACGACGACAAACAGTGGTGGAGCGACCTTAATTAGCAATAACAGTTTATCACCCACGACTGTTGCTCCTACCGATATTCCAACGCTCATTGATGATGCTAGGAATGTTCAAGAATTAATAGATGATCGTCAAGATCGACTAGATTCTGCGATAAACAAATCGGAATAATATTGTCAGAAGCTAAAAAAATATTGCAAAATACTTACTGAGCCTGGTGCTTAGGTAAGATTGTTGTGATTTTAAAAAATTACAATGGCGGAAATTTTAATTAAAGATAATTGATTGATATTAATCTATTGCGATTTTGTCTTTTCAGTATGTTCAACATTCGCTCATTTAAATGGAGTGGAAATCGGAATCTCTGATTAAACCAAGGGTGAGTTAATCAGAGATTCTTATAGTAATTGATAAGAATAAGAAAAAATACTTAGCGTGCTAATTAAGGTTGGACTCGTAAAAATCCAACCTTTGGCCAATTATGCTCTATTTAGTACTATTTACAATCTATCCATTAATTCAAGATCTTCACAATAGCGTTCTGATTCTCTCATCCAACAAATATTAACCGAATCTGCTTGAGAGGATAATAGCTCGCTAAATTTGGCCCTATTTTCTGGCGTTGCAGGTTCATTGTTAAAAGACAGGATAATATCGCTTACTCTCAAATTTGGCTGCCTCTCAGTAAGTTTCTCATCTGTTGTTTTTACAATGTAACCGTCTTTATGTATTAGCGTTCCTAACCCAGACCGGCCAGCTGTAATAGGTGCACCAAATGTATTATTAGGTTTAATTAACATGTAGCCGCTTTGATAATTAAATATTACGTTAAATTTAGAAAATAATCCCATACCAATGGCGCCGTGAATACCTGAATTTCTTTCGCTTGGAGCAACGCCAACATCTGTAAAAGTACCTACAAGCTCTTTTACTTGGAAGCCACCGATATCAACGTAGGAGACCAAGCCCTTCTGGGTTTCATAGATACCATTGAAACCACGTGACTCTGAGGTGTATTGCTCTTCTGGGAGTTCAATTTTGTCATGCGCGCTAGGCGAAAGGCTAATTACACCGTTCGAACCTGTATCAAGAAGAAATTTGAGTTCTAATGGTAAATTTTGGCCTTTTAGCAATACCTTACTTTGTACGTAAATAGTTCCACCGGATATTTCTAGAGGTACTTTTACCCATCCATTATTTAACCTATCGTGGGAGATGTTTTCAAACTCATCGTTCTCGTAGAGGGTAATGAGAGACCGATCATGATTAATTTCTACTACAAGGAAATTAAAAAGATCGTATCCAAGAACTCCGTCAAAAAAAACTTCATCTAAACTTTCGAAAAAAGGTGTATTCGCTAATGTGGCAGTAATAATGGTTTTATTCTTTAACACTATATCACCAGTGCCAATATCCACGTTGTGAATAAAACTACCCTTGGAGCCTTCTCCATTCCCGCTACCAGATATGGTAATTTTACCTTGTGAGGTCAAATTTAGATCAGTGGTTTGGTGAGACTCTAGCAGCGCAGAAGCTGCTGCCCCTGTATCTAATGCAAATCCCAATTCTTTACCCTCATTTAAAGTAATGGGTATCACAATCTTATTATCGATATTTTTGAAAGGAATGTGGGTTACCCTGCTATCCGTAAGCCATTCGGTAGTATCGTTACTGCTAGATTCCTTCCATTGTTTGTAATCACGATTTACACAGCCTGCTAACATTACTACACATGTTAATATCGATAATCCACTACTGATTTTTTTCATTTATTCAGGTCTCTAATTATAAGAAAAAAGGTTGTTTTGAGTTTTTAAGTGAGTTTTTATGATTGATTCAATAAAACAGATCGTGATCAATGTGAGCTCATCCTTTTGAGTTTCTCACGTTAAATGGTCATAAAAATTTAACGTTGAAAGAATTAATTAATTTTTCTTTTTTGTGATAATGCTTAAGCATTAGTTTTGTGTCTTAAATTACTATGTTGTTAAATAAATAGGATAAATCTAGAGTGATAAACTTTTTTATTAGTGTTAATTTGATGCGCTTTAATGAATGAGATATTTTGAATATTCCGTCAATCAGGCTTAATCAAAACTGAATGTACAAAAATGTGAGAAGCTGATTTTGATGACGTTTTAACCGTGTGAGGTTGTTCTGAATAAACCGAGATGAGGTGAGTGTTAAACGTTTAGAGTGAATAAAAATAACGAGTTTAAAAAATTAATTAAAAGAAGAGTTGTAAGTGGCCTGATGAGTTTAGTGTTTCTGAAAGATCTAGCGGTGTTGCCAATGGTAAGAACGACGAGATTAGAATTGCGGTTGTGTTGGAAGTCAAAGTTTGATTGTTTTATTAACTTAAGTGTGAAGTAATTAGAGGTTGGCACAAATAGTTTAAAAAGCTGATATTGATTACTCACTAATATCAGCTTTGTTTTTTAGTTACAGCTTTCTATCACTCCAGGATAGGGATTTAATTGATTGTCACAGGATATTTGTGCAATGGATTCTAGTCGTGCTACGGCATTCACTATTTTTAACGTTTCGGCAATATTTTTCATTAGTGGTTCGGGATTCTTAACAATTGCCTCCAGATTATTTAGCTGAGCAAACAATTGCAGTTCTCTGTATGTGGCTTTGAGAGCGGCAAGAGTTGTTTGGTCGCTGGTATCGAGTTGGTCGTAGTCGGTAGCTTGTTCGTAAGCGTGGCGTAATACGTGAATATCTTGGGCGCACTGTTCGTTACTTAAATCTGCTAACCAAAAATTACCGTTAATACCAGGGCCTGTTAGTGAACTGCTGTCTAGGCAAATATGGTGTGAGATTCGATCTTGCAGTACGTGTAAATAAACACCTATTCGCGCCTCTTTTGCGATGTCTATTCCCACATGTTGATCAAAATCATCGGCATATACCTTTGGTAAACCATTGTTTGGGCTACCTTGTTGAATAATTTGTGTTCCGGTTGAGCTGGATATTTGATTCGATCCTCCTTGTAGATTACGTATGGCAATAGCCAGATCGGCATCGTGTCCTAAGCTGGTTTTATAGCAACCAACTCCCGTAGCATAATCACCTTTGGCGGAGAGATTCGTAATACCGCCGGTGCAAAACTGATCGATGGTTTGTCGGTAAGATGATAACGCCCAAAGCCGTACGTGGGTTAATAAAGGTTCTTCGTGGGGATTATTTTTATCGGGTTCTAAACCGTTTTCGGCGCCATTAGCGGGTGTTACAAAATGCAGTAGATTACCGCCAGAAATAAAATTGCCACGATTTAAACCGTTAATATTGGCGGTATCTGAATACTCGCCACCTAAGGGTTCACCCAATAAATTACGGGCAGTATAAACGCCGTGATCCATTGCTTGATTGTAGCTGGCAATGCTAAATGCCTGATCTTTGTTAAAACCCACTGCTTGCGCTAATAAATAGGTAGCGTCTGAATGCAGGCTGCTGCGTAAAATATCGGTATTTTCTCCAGCTTGCATGGCATCTAACAGAACTTCATTGGCGCATTGAGTATCATTATCTGGATTATCATCAAGACATGGGTCGGGTAATTGATAGCAATTAATTACGGTTTGATCGAAGGTTGGGAAATAACAAACGTCATCGCCAAATGCATATACATTAGCGCTGAGTATTACGCTTGTGAGAGCCATTTTTTTCTTCATCATATTTTTCTTCCGAATTAAATAATTTATGGAAATTGATTTTTATTATCCCAGTATAAAACGTTAAGCCATGAAAGTTGGTTTACATAAGAAGTTTAATTAAGTTTGAATATAAAAATTTTTGGCTGGAATAGCTAAACCGACGATTGAGTCTGCTCTAAAATTTAAGCACACAGGAAAAAGCCAGTTAACACTCGGGCAGCTAGGTGGTAAATTGTTAAATGTTTTGTCGTTGGAACAACTGTTTAAGCGGCGGAAGAGGTTTTTTGAGGGACAATCGAATACGATTATTGGCTATTTTATCGGAGTTATTCGAGGAAGTTGAAGTGGATGAAAGTTATTTGGTTGATGTACTTAAAAGCGCGAGAACTCTAGAGAGCGGCGGTAAACGAGCAGTTTTTGTCAATTTCGCCGTCTAATTAAATTATTAATGAGTTAATTAACGGTTACTATAGGAAACTCTGATTAACCTAGAGTTTCCTGCGACACAAGGATGTGTCGCCAATTTCAAGAACTGTAAGTGATTGAAATTGTGAAGAAATTGGAAATCGCATTTTTAATTTCTGCTCTCTGATTAAATCACGGATGAGTTAATCAGAGATTCCTATAGATATTTAAAACGAATAGTTACGGTAAGGATACTCAAAAAACTCTGATTAATTAAAAAATTAACCAGAGCTTTTAGGCTTTGTTGTTGCAATTTAATTCTGTTATGTACTTTGTTTGTTTGCGAGTGTTAACTCAGCTTTCTGTGGTTTTAACCATCGCATGTAATTTAATATTTTGAGCAGAAATTTCTCGCTCTACATCTTCTACAAAATCAACCATGCCTGCAAGAATGGCTTTGTTGTATTCTTCGTCACTGTTTTCAAGCTCGGTTTTAGCTGCCATCATATCGGCCAGGGCTGATTTTGATTTAGCCATTAGTGTGTCTAGGTGAGCCAGTTTTTTCTTAGTCATTTCCATAACTTCTTCAGAGGCGTCGGATTTTGTGCCTTCTTCAACGGCTTTGCGGAAATCGCGAATGTTTGAGTCGTATTCGTTGATGGCATCGAAAGAGCGATGAACAATGGCATTTAATTTAATGACAGTTTCACGAGTAAATGCTGGTTTAAAATCTTGTGGTAGTAGTTCAACAATTTGCTTGCGCGCAACTGTATTGCTTGCTTCTTCTGCAATAACAGAGTGAGCGGTAAAACCTGTGGTGACCAATACTAAAATAAATAATTTGATAAATTTCATAATCAAAAGCCCTGAATAGCATATTGATGTCGAATATGTGGTTTAAAACGTATAAAAATCTCTGATTAACGCCTTTCTAATTAACGGTTTAATCAGAATAGAGAAATTGAAAACGTGCTTTCAAAATTAGTCTCGATTTCAATACTTCATCATTATTGATAATTGGCGGCGCATTTTGTGTCTACAGAAGTTTGTGTTAATCAAAGTTCCTTAAAAATAAACCGACCTTGCCAAAAAACAAGGTCGGTACTCGCGTCATTATAACTAAGATAAACAAGTCATAGTGTTACAATGATTTGATTCTTACCATTTTTTACCGCGCTTCTTTTTAGGTTTAAACGCATCAACTTCGTCAAGTAAGTAACGACCGATTTGTACACCTTGGTTTTGTCCTTCGATGTTATCGAAGATCCAGTGCACACCGTTGTAAATACGGCTGATACCATTTTGCTCTTGTGCTTCGGTTAAAGTATCAAAGCGAACAGGCACGAATGGGCGTGGTGCGTCTGGGAAGAATGGATCGAAACCTTCGCCGTTATATTCATCAGAAACGAAAGTGAAAGAATGATCATCACCGAAAATGTCACGTAGAATTTCGAAGGTTACACCGCCGAAAGTTGCGTGACCGCTTGGGTAAGATGGGAACGGCGGTGTTGGACGCAACGGCGACGTTGTGTTTAATACCGAAATACCAACTGGGTCCCAAGTGACATCTTGTTCAGTTGCTGGGTTATCGTCTTCTGCGCGAATACCCACAACAGGACGCCACATGTTGTAGAAGAATTTACTGTCCCAGGCAGAAATACCCGCATCAGCCAAACCGATGTTTACCATGGCAAGAACACGTGCAAGTTCAATGGGTTGGTCGGCGTATTCGGCGTTCGCTAACTGCGCAGTAATTTGGTTGTAAATACGTGGTGGTACACCAATTAAAGGCACGCCATCGTAACCCCAGTAGTTACCGATGAAACGAGTGTCATCAGAACTGGTGCTAACCGTGTTTAGGTTGTCTGGAGAACCACCCAATGCTGCTACTTCCGCGTAAGCGGCTGCGTATTCTGCTGAATCGGTTGTTGGTGGTGGTGGAATACGGAATTGATCACCTGAATCTAAGAAGAAAGGTGTTACTTCACCCCAGTAAGCGCCAAGAGCAAGGTTAAATTCAAAGGCTTCTTCGGCAGTGTTAGGATCGGATTGCCATTCACCGATAAGTGACGTGCCACCGTTAACAGGTGTACCAAAATGAGTGGTGTTGCCGTCTGCTACAGCGCCACCTTCACCAAAGTCTGGCTCGGTACGGTTCGATTTGTCGTTTTGACGAATGTCACGCATCGCTTTATAAGATTCAATACCAACGCGCTTACCTAGTTTAAAGCTAACACGTGGAGTGAATGATTGAATGCGTGTCACTTCTTCATCTAGAATTGCGTTTAAACGTTCTTCTTGAGCTGGGTATAAGCGCATTAAGGTGCTGTATGCTGCGTAGGTGACAGCTGCGTCAGCAGAAGCAAAGCGAGGTGCTTTTAATCTTTTCGCAGCGTATGAATTGTAGGTGCCATCAATTGCGTTTAACGCATCAAAAACGGCTACTTGAACCATGGCTAACGCACGACTGGTACGAGTAGGACCGCCTTGACTCAGTGCTGGGAAAACACCTTCTTCGGTTGGCGTGTGGTCAAGTGCTACAGAATCCAAAGCCACTTTATGCCAGAAGATAATGCGAGCAGATAAGCTCTCATCACCAACACCATAATAAACATCGCCATAATTCGCACCGGCTTTTAGGCGGTGAAATTGACCCGATTGAATGGCCGATTTACTTAATTTACCAATGTAGCCAAGCGCTTGAGATTTTGTTTGACCACCTACATCGTGATTTTCTTGATCAGCAAATGCAGGTGTAGCTGCCATCGCAATTGTCGATGCGATAACCATCGCGGATAGTTTTTTCATCATACATTTAGTCCTTTCCATTAGACAGATGATTTTTTTAATTTAATTTCCAGCTTTATTGGTGCAATAAATCGATATTTTAATTTTAAAAAATTAGAACGTTCGAAATTAATTGCAAGATCAATCAGAGGGATACACACATGGGTGAATGACTAAGCAGTACTTAATAGCTTAGACCCTTTGGATATTATCATGTGATTTGTTAAAAAAAAGACTGGTGGAAATTTCAGCTTTTTAACGAGGTGATTAAATTGAAAAAAATCCTAGCATTTTCGTTATTAAATAATTACCAATGTAATTATTTGTAAACTAAAAATGTACATTTTTTGGTATCCATTCGACATTATTTTTAAATTTTAATCTTCAAATAATCCATTTTTTTTATTACTGGGAGTGTAAGAAGTATTGTTTGAATTTTTACATACACAAGGTATACATATCTTAACTTTGGAGATGTTTTTTAGACTTGTTGCTTTTTATGAAAAAATTAGTACTTGCCTTTTTCTATTTTAAAGCGAGGAAAAATGTGAGTGTAACTGCGAAGTCTTTAAAGTATAAGGTTTAAAAAGTGTTTACCGTTATTGATAAAAACTCGGTTTTACTATTTTTTGTACGAGATTTAATTTGAGCAAATTTATTTTTGGGTAAAAAATAAATGTTAAGTAATTGAAAGGCGTTGTTTTAAGAAAAGATAATGATGAGGATTTTGAATAGATTTTTAATCAAATAATGGCATCAAATTCATCAATTTAATTCAAAGATTCACAAATAATTGTATTTTTTCAGACTGTTTTTTTATGTCTTAAATACGCCATGATGGTTGATTATTTTCTTATTTGCGCCACGTATTTATAAGAATGTCAGAAATTAAAGATGTATTTTTATTTCTTGTTTAAATTTTTTCTGTTGTTACAGAGTGTTTGTGTTGGTTATCAATATGTTGCGCGGATCTTATTGAGCTAGATCTGGTGATTACCGAGTAACTGTGGTTAGAAGCAATTCTGTCATATTAAGTTCAGGGAAAACTTAAAGAATCTATAACTATGGAGGTTTTCTTGGAGTTGTTATTTATATTCATAGCTTATCGACTTGATTGTAGTATTTTATTGAGAATGAGAACAGATTTTTATGCTTTGAACGTTAGAGACCTTTCTTAATTTTTAATTGAATGTTTTTTGGCGATGTCTTTGGCGGATATTTTATTGTGCACAAAAAATCCTCAGTCAATAAATTCTCAATCAATAAATCCAGTTAAACGAAAAATTGTTTGTGAAGACAATTCTTATAATTACCAGCTCCTTTTTAGGGGTTGGTAATAACTTAAAGTTTTATGGGTCATTTATCGGAAACTTATCTACCATAGTGCTGGCTTTTTACCATTATTTGTAACAATCCTTGTGTATTGAAAGTGTGTATTGAGAGTATGTATTGAGAGCGTTGATTGACTGTAAAGACCTGAGGAAACAGACCTTTGATTTAATCAGAGGTGCGCTAATTAGAGTTCTCAATAAATTCTGTGAAAGAAATCAGGTTTGACTGGGCGGCGAAAATGTCCGCTGCTTTGAGCGATCCGTAAATACTAAGATGTATTCCGTCTAACGAATAGGGCAGACCTTCATCTGTTAATAACTGCTCTTGTTTGTTTGGGCCAAACATCTGAATGCGATTAATGAAGTAAATATTTGCGTTGTTATTTGCTAAGTTTTCCAATTCGGTATTGAGAGATCTCGCTAGGCCATCTCTCTCTTCAAAAGATATAGGACGTTGATGATAGATGGTTCTTAATATTGCAAACCGGTCCAGAATTGGCGTTTGTGCCATTAATACAACTTTTTTATTTTTATCTTCAACGAGAGATTTTATGAGCACTACGCTTTCATCGTAAACATTATCTTGAACTAGCTTTGACCACACCGATGATAAAATAATGAAATCATATTCTTGGTAGTGTTCAGATAAAAATTTGCGATTATATAAACACTGCGCATAAGCGGGGGTATCTTTGGTCCATAAATAATTGTCGCTTTGTGATGGATAACACCAGTTGGTACTCACAACATTAATCTTTATGTTCAATTGTTGGCCGATTTGATTCCAGAATGGTTCAAAGCTCGCTGTGGTTGAGTCACCAAAGAGAAGCGCGGTGTATCTAGGATTGTCTATTTGGCCAATATTGCATGTAGTACCTTCAGTTCCCACGGGTAAGCGTCTGTTTGAATCTACGCTGTAAAAACACCAGCCATTTTTGTGTTGAGCCAACTCAAATTTATTGTCTAATACTTCTGGCAGATGAAATCTAAAGGCCAAGCCATCGGTTTTTTGGGCGATAATCGAGGCTCCTAGATTGGCGAAGACCATTGCTAAAATAATGAGATAAAAGGGTTTGCTGGCGATTCGCTTTTTGTCGCGCAGTGGTGATTCTATATATTTCCAAGATAATATTGCGAGTAATAGAGTCGTTATAATTAAGGCAATACCAATACTTGTTTGATGCGTACTGTAACCCAGTTGTCTGGCAAAAACGTACAATGGTTGATGTATAAGATAAGCGCTGTAGCTGATTAAGCCGAAGCCGACAAGAAGCCTGAATTTAAAAAATGCCAAGAGGAATTTGGATTTGTCGCAAAACAATATGAGTAGTGCGCTTCCGGTGGTAGGAAACAGTGTGTAAAAAGAGGGATACAGAAACTGTTTTTGAAAAGTAAATAGCGGTACAACAATCAGTAAAAATCCAATGAAGCTCAACAGATCTGCATTGTTATTGGATAATTTGTTACTAAAGGCTTGGAATTTGCCATCGAGCATTGCAAGAGCTATTAATGTACCGTAGAGAAATTCCCACATTCTGGTTGGTAGAAAATAATAGTTTGCGGTCGGTGAGTTTATGGCCCCCCATTGGCAAATCACTAAACTTATCAAAAAAAGAGCAGTAATAATTGATGTGAGATATTTAGGCAGGAGTTTTTTAATTAAGATTATTAAAATCGGAAAAAATAAATAAAATTGAAATTCGACCGCTAAACTCCACGTGTGCAAAAGCGGTTTTAATTCTGCCTCGGACGAAAAGTAATTGGCGTCTAGCCAGAAATACAAGTTAGAAACAAAAGTAGATGCGGAAAGATTACTGATAGCAAAGCTTTCCATATCTAAAGGAACAAGAATAAACCAAGCCGGTATGAACGTTAGAAATATAATGGCATAGAACGCCGGGGCAATTCTTCTCATTCTACGATCGTAGAAATTCTTAAAAGAAAAGCGCTGTAAATCAATATCATTCAAAATGATATTGGTTATAAGATACCCGCTTAGCACGAAAAAGATGTCAATGGCAATAAAACCACCGCTTAACCAGCTAAAACCTGCGTGATACATCAATACCAGTATTAGCGCCAAACCACGCAGACCGTCGAGTTCTTTTCGATAACTCATTAAGACACTGGAAGTTGTGGGTTGTCGCTGAGTGTTAAAGTCCATTTTATACTTCCTACTGTGTAGAGTTTACAGGAGCTGCATTTATGTAATTGAATCAGCAATGCTTTGACTTTGGTTCTATTCATTCTTTGATGAGATTCGATGCAACCTTTTTGCACATTTGATGCGTCTGACAAAATATCTCTGATAATTAATGGATCTGAACTATAACTATGAGAACTGTAAAGCTTATAACTTTCGTTATTTTTGTTGTACTGTCTGCTTTTACGAATGCAAAAGTCTACACTTTAAAAGGTAAACCTGAGGTAGGGTCGCGCTTTAAAACCAATTTAGCGACGAGTTCGGTACCTTTCGATAAACGTTACAAGCAAATGGCTCCAGAAGAGCAAGCAATTATAAGAGCTAATTATGAAGACCTTGGTGAAAATGATTCGCCACCTTTTCCCAATAAAGGCTTGAAATCAATCTATCTACCACTAATTAAGTACCACAAACTTAACTTACGTGAGGGAGATTTGGTGGCAATTGCCACTGTGAGTGCTAACGGTGTTGCGGAACAAGTGCAAGTTTATTCGTCGCCTAATCAAGCTATGACAGAGTTTATTATCGCATTGTTATTTGAGACCAAATTTGATCCAGGGCTTTGTGACGGTAAGCCCTGTCAAATGGAGTATTTAATAGACCTAGGGTTAAATGTGGATTTCAATTAATGGAAATTGTTGTTTAACACTTAAGGAACCTCTGATTAACTCATCCCTGATTTAATCAGAGGACAGAAATTGAAAATGCGATTTCCAATTTCTTCACAATTTCAATCACTTACCGTTCTTGAAATTGGCGACACATCCTTGTGTCGCTGGAAACTCTAGGTTAATCAGAGTTTCCTTAATCCATCTCGCCTCTAAGATTATCCTCGAACATTTGTTTTATGGTGTTCGAGGATAGCTCTTTCGACAGCAAATAGTGCAATTTTGCCAAGCTTGCCTCAAAAGTCATATTTTTTGCAGAGACAACACCGAGATTTTTCAATGTATTGCCGGTGGCGTAACTTTGCATGTCTACACCCCCTTTTAAGCACTGGGTGCAATTAACAACAATTGTGCCGTTGTCGATAGCATGTTTAATTGCTTGAATAAATTCTTTGCTGTTTGGTGCATTACCAACGCCGTAACTGATTAGTATTAGGGCTTTAACAGGCTGTAATACCGCATTTCGAATAACTTCGGCCTGTATTCCCGGATACAACATAATAACGCCAATTGCTTGCGATTTAATATCAGCAACCAATAGCTCTTGATTAATATTGTCTTTTACGACGCCTTCAATGGGTTTTATTTTAATACCAGCCTCCAGTAATGGAGGTAAATTCGGAGAATTGAACGCTGCTAAACCATCGGAGTGGATTTTTTTGCTGCGATTACCTCGTAAGAGTTTGTTATTAAAAAACAAACCTACTTCGTGTATAGGATAGTTTGCCGCGATATACAGCGCATTCAACAAGTTTGTTTGACCGTCCGACCTTAGTTGTGCAATCGGAATTTGCGAGCCGGTAACAACGACAGGTTTTGATAGGTTCTCGAACATAAATGACAGTGCTGAAGCCGTAAAAGCCATGGTATCGGTACCATGAAGAACAACAAAACCGTCGTATTTTTCGTAATTTTGGCGAATATCTTCGGCAATAATTTGCCAGTGCCGAGGAGACATGTCGGAAGAATCTATAAGTGGCTGATATTCGTGTAGCGTATAGTCTGGCATCTCTTCATGTGTTAGCTCGGTCATAGCGGCTAAAGTATTTGCCAAAAAACCAGCTTTTGGAACGTATCCTTGTGCAGACGGCTCCATTCCTATGGTTCCGCCGGTGTATGCAATATAAATGTGTTTTTTCACAAAAATTAAGTCTGTTTTTATTTGAGTGGATCGAGACAATTGCGCTGTAAAAGGCAATGTAGTGGTGTTTTTTTGTGAAGCTAATTTCAAATAGTCATTAGTTTCGAGTGACGATTAATTTCCAGTCGCCACAGAGTCTTTCTAAATAACTAGCATGTCATTATGTAAGACCTTTCTTATGAAGATCTAGCATTACCGTAATGGTCAATTAAGATTTTCCTGCACTGGTCGATAAATCTCCTAAACTTTTTTAAAAGCCCTTATTAAATTTTGCGCATTTTAGGATTTTTCGTGAGCAGCAGCCACATAAACTCAAATATTCTTCGGCATTGGTTAGCAGCGGCATGGCTGTGCTTGTCGATAGCAGTGTTATTAACTACTAATATTGCTTCGGCACAGCAGCCGGCGGATGTTCGGTTGGTTGTTGATATTTCCGGCAGTATGAAACTTAACGATCCACAAAATCTTCGCCAACCGGCGGTTGATCTGCTCGTTAAGTTACTTCCAGAAAACAGCAAGGCTGGTGTTTGGACCTTTGGTCAGTATGTAAACATGCTTGTACCGCATAAACCAGTGGATGAAAATTGGGCGAAACAAGCGCAGACACTTGCCAAGCAAATCAACTCTGTTGGTCTTTATACCAACATCGGCGAAGCATTGGATAAAGCCGCCTATGCCGCAGAAGCTGGCGGAGACTATCAAACTAGCATCATTTTATTAACCGATGGCATGGTTGATATCGATAAAAATCCAGCAATCAACGAGAAAGAGTGGCGCAGAATTGTTGATGAGGTAATCCCAAAGTTGGCCGCTGCCGGAATTCATGTGCACACCATTGCTCTTTCGGATAATGCAGATAATACACTTCTAAGCAAAATAGCGCTGAGTACTGGTGGTCGAGCCGCGGTCGCGAAAACCGCAGATGAGTTGCTGAAAGCATTTTTGAACGCCTTTGATCAAGCGGTTCCCGCCGAACAGTTACCGATTGATGGCAATAGCTTTTTTGTCGATTCCAGTGTCGAGGAATTTACCGCGCTGATTTTTAAGCAAGACAAGCTGCAACCGAGCACGATTATTGGTCCTGACCAACATAAATACAGTGCTCAGTCGGCAACTTCGGAAGCCGATGTCAATTGGCATTCGACGTTAGACTATGACTTGATCACCATTCAACGACCTCTTGAGGGTGAGTGGATTGTTGATGCGAGCATTGCTCCAGACAGCCGTATTACGGTGGTAAGCGATTTAAATTTGATCGTCAAACCCTTACCTGCAAATATTTTTACTGGACAAAACCTTTCGGTTGAACTAATGCTACAGGAAGAAGGTTCAACAATCTCAGACGAAAATTTCTTACAGCTGCTCAATATTGGTGTTGAAATCACCAGCGAAAGCGACCGTTGGGTTGAGAGTTTGAGCAACGCCATTCCAAATGATGGTATCTATAGAACCACTTTAGAAAAATTTGCCACTGCAGGTGATTACACCGTAAAAATTCTGGTTGATGGCAAAACCTTTACTCGTCAATTTAAACATCGGGTAACAGTTCGCGATGCTTTTTCTATCACAGTCAAACAAAAATCCGAGCAATCAAACCTCTTCAAAATAATTGCGTCTCCTTTTTTGCAGACGTTGGATTTGGATAAAACTAACGTAATTGCTCGCATAAAAAGTCCTAGTCGACAAAGCAAAATAGCGCCATTGGTGCTGGCAAAAAATGATATTTGGCAGTTGGAATACGAAGCAAAAGAAGAAGGTACTTACGAGTTGTCACTGTCGATTGATGTTGTCGAAAAAGACGGTAGTCGCTCAACCTTTGAACCCAAAGCCATGTCATTTAGTTATCCCGACGGCAAGGTTGCCGAAGGGCCCATGGCTGAACCCAAAATCGAAGAACCTTCCGATACGCAAGAGGCCGAAGTGCCTCCTGAGCCAGAGCCTAGTGGTACACCTTGGTGGGTTTACGCGGCCATTGGTGGCGGCAACCTTTTGGTCTTTGCGTTGGCATTTATCGCTTATCGCATGATTTTCGGAAAAAAATCGGCCGATGGTGAAGAAGCTCCAAAAGAGAAAAAACCGAAGAAAGCCAAAGAGAAACCTGCAAAAGAAAAAGAGAAGAAAGAAGAGGCGCCAAAAAATACCGCTAGTACCGACAGCGCAGCTTTAGCCATGGCCGATATTTCTGACGATAACGAAGAGGTGGATTTGGAAGCTCTGATTTCGGGCAGCGATGATGAAGACGAGTCCGACGCTCAAGGAATGGATATTTCAAGCGACGAAGGCTTGGCCGAAAGTGGTGAAACCTTTGATGAACTACCAGAGGCGCCTATGGACGACTTAGATGCTCTTCTGGCCGACGCGGAAGGCGACGAATCCGATGCCGACGAAGAGTTTACGTTGGATGACTTCTCTGGCGATGAAAGCCTCGGAGATTTAATTGGCGATGACGGTGACGAGGAGAAAGATAAGAAAGCCTAGAACGTTTCCAACATAAGGGTTCTGACTCAAAAATATTTAGAGGAAGCTCTGATTAACCCAGAGTTTCCAGCGGCAAAAGCATAGGTTGCCAATTTCAAGAGTGGTAAGTCATTGAAATTAGCAAGAAATTGGAAATCGCACTGTCAATTTCTGTTCTCTGATTGAATCAGGGGTGAGTTAATTAGAGATGAGTTAATCAGAGGATCTTCTTGAAACAGTTACCAACGTTAACATGTTGAACCCAGCAAGGCTTAGAATGAATCGCAAATCGGTTTTACCGTTTTCATGCAGCCGTATTGACTGATTATTACCCTTTTCTGAGACAAGGTTTGCCTTGTTCGTCTTTCCTCAAACTAATACTCACCTATTTTCGTAGATCGAATACCACGAGATTTACGTTCCTTTCGGTATAATCACCTGTTAATAGATTATTCAACTCGTATTGGCTGACCGTTTCACGATTTAACGTTGACTTAATGGTTATCAATCGAGCAAAACCCAATATTGGTAGACAAATCATCGATGTCTGAACACGAAATACAAGAATTTACGCCTGACTTTGAACGCGTATTGAACAAAGATAAATATGGATTACAAAAGCTCTGGCACGAGGTTCAAACTCGTTCAGCCGAGCAAAAACCGGTCGACCGTTTGTTCGATAAATTGAAATCTGGGTATGAAGTATCTAGTACTGCGGTTGCGCTTAAGAAACAACTGCTGCCGAATATTGAGTTTCCCGAGCAATTACCGATTTCGGAGCGACGGGAAGAAATCGCCGAGGCCATCAGTAAGCACCAAGTGGTTATTTTGGCCGGTGAAACCGGTTCGGGTAAAACCACTCAATTGCCGAAAATATGTTTGGCCTTAGGTCGAGGCATCAACGGTGTGATTGGTCATACACAACCGAGACGCTTGGCGGCAAGTACCGTGGCCAATCGCATTGCCGAAGAACTTAATGTTGAACTTGGCCAAGGCGTGGGTTATCAGGTTCGATTTAACGACAACAGTACCGATCAAACCTACATTAAGTTAATGACCGATGGTATTTTGCTGGCCGAAATTCAAAATGATCGTTACCTAAATCGTTACGATACGTTAATTATCGATGAAGCTCATGAACGCAGTTTAAATATCGATTTCTTGTTGGGTTACATAAAATCGATTTTGCCAAAACGCCCGGATCTAAAAGTTATTATCACGTCGGCGACTATTGATTTGGAGCGCTTTTCAAAGCACTTTAACGACGCGCCCATTATTGAAGTGTCCGGCAGAACCTATCCGGTCGATGTTCGTTATCGACCCATGATCGACGATGAAGACGATCAGTATCAAGCGATAGTCAGTGCCGTTGAAGAATTATTACACGAAGAAAAAAGCCAAGGTTCCAGCAGTCGAGGCGGTGACTTTTTAGTGTTTTTAAGCGGTGAACGAGAAATTCGCGAAGCTGCTTTGGCCCTGCGTAAAGCCGATATTCCCCATCTTGAAGTTTTACCCTTGTATGCGCGCCTCAGTTTGACCGAACAAACCCGTGTGTTCAGTAATCATCGTGGCCGACGCATTGTCTTGGCCACCAACGTTGCAGAAACTTCGGTTACCGTGCCGGGGATTCGTTACGTGATTGATCCGGGTTACGCTCGTATCAGCCGCTACAGCTATCGAACCAAAATTCAACGTTTGCCTATCGAGGCAATTTCTCAAGCCAGTGCCAACCAACGCAAAGGCCGCTGTGGTCGTGTCAGCGCGGGTATTTGCGTTCGTCTTTACGAAGAATCCGACTTTCTCGCTCGCCAAGAGTTTACCGATCCAGAGATTTTAAGAACCAACTTGGCGTCGGTCATTTTGCAAATGTTGCAGCTGCGACTGGGTGATATTCGTCATTTTCCGTTTATTGACTCTCCCGATAGGCGCTTAATTAACGACGGATATAACTTACTGAGAGAATTAAAAGCCGTTGATGATAAAAACCGAGTCACCGATCTAGGCCGAAAAATTGCTTCATTGCCTATTGATCCACGACTGGGGGCGGTGGTTTTAGAGGCAGATAAACACCAAGCGTTAAAAGAAGTTTTGGTGATTGTTAGTGCGCTTGCCGTGCAAGATCCTCGTGAGCGGCCCGCCGATAAACAACAAGCCTCTGACGAAAAACATCGCCGTTTTTGGCACGAAGAATCCGACTTTTTGGCCTATCTTTCACTGTGGGATTACGTAGAGCAGCAACGCCAAGAGCTGTCGCAAAACCAACTGCGTAAACTGCTCAAAAAAGAATTTATTTCTTATTTACGAATGCGTGAGTGGCGGGACATCCATCATCAATTGCGAGTGGCTTGTAAACCGTTAAAGCTCACAGAAAATGCCGCAGAAGCTGGTTACGACGTTATTCATCAGTCATTATTGGTGGGTTTGTTGGATTATGTCGGACAAAAAACCGAAAATAACGATTATCTTGGAACGCGTAATCGCAAGTTTTCTATTTTTCCCGGTTCTTCGCAATTTAAAAAGCGTCCACAGTGGCTGTGTGCGGGCGAATTGTTAGAAACCGCAAAGCTCTATGCGCATAATGTTGCTAAGGTTGATCCACTGTGGATTTACAAAGCCGGTGAGCATTTAGTAAAACGCAATTATTTCGAGCCGCATTATAATCCCAGTCGCGGGCAAGTAATGGCGTATGAACGCGTTACCTTGATGGGTTTAACGCTGATCGAAAAGCAGCGCATCAATTATTCGAGCATTAACGCAAAAGAAGCTCGCGAAGTATTTATTCGCTCGGCACTTGTGGAAGGTCGTTATTTAGAAGCGAAAGTCTCGCGAAATAAAAAAAATACCAGCTCCGGGCCGGGTGAGTTTTATCGCTACAATACCGCGTTAATTAAAGACGTTATCGATTTAGAAGCAAAATCCCGTCGAAAAGATATCTTGGTGGACGACCAAGTTATTTTTGATTTTTATGATCAACGAATCGGAGATGAATCGGTAAATCTAGCAGCCTTTGAACATTGGCGAAAAAAAGCCGAACTCGAAAATCCAAAAATATTGTATTTAAGTCGCGAGCAGCTCATGCTGCACGCGGCAGATGATATTACCGAAGTGCAATTTCCAAGTTCTGTGACGTGGAATGGCGTCGAGTATAAAGTCAGCTATCATTTTGATCCTACCAGTGCCGATGATGGCGTCAGCGTACATATTCCCGTGGCCCTGTTGCATCAAATTCCAGAATTCTCTTGCCAATGGCTCGTACCCGGAATTCTTAAAGAAAAATGCACAGCCTTAATTAAAGGCTTACCAAAACAGTGGCGAAAAAACTTTGTGCCCGTACCGTCATTTGCCGATCGCGCTGCTTTAAATTTAATTCCCGGAAATACGCCATTCACTGATGCTTTAAGTGAGCAATTATTTCGATTAACGCAGGTTCGCGTGCCAAAAGACGCATGGGAGTCTATCCAGCTAGATCACTACTACCAGATGAATTTTAAAGTGGTAGATGATCGTGGTAAGTTAATTGAGCAAAGCCGTGATCTTGAGCATTTAAAAGAAAAGTATCGTGAAAACGTCCAAAAAACTCTGCAAACTGCCGGTCAGTCGGTTGAGCAAACGGGTTTAACGCAATGGACGTTTGGTGATTTACCGCAAACTAAAAAATTAAAACGTTCGGGTGTAAATATTTCTGCATTCCCAGCGTTGGTCGATGACGGTGATTCTGTGTCACTGAAAATGCACGATAATCCTGTCGAAGCCGATTTATTAAGTTTGCGCGGTAGTGTTCGCTTGGTGATGCTCAAAGAGCATCAAATGGTTAAATATTTAAAGAAAGAATTATTGAAGGGCAGAGATATTGGTATTGTGGTTACTTCGCTAAAAAGCAGAGAAGCCGTAACCGACGATATAATTGCTGCGGCCATCCGTGAGATTATTTTTCCTGATGGCGTACTTCGCTCCCAAGAAGCGTTTGAAGAAAGTATCGAACAGCATCGCCATGGCATTATTCCTCGCGCTATTGAAATCGAAAAAATATTTTTTGATTTGCTTGGACAAATGGTCAGTATTAAAAACGCGTTAAAATCGAACAAAAACGCTTTAGCGTTAACTTGGGCGGCTAATGATATTAAAAATCAATTGGATGCTCTTATTTATCCGCAATTTCTATACGAAACCAAATTCGAACAATTCCAGCAATTTCCGCGTTATCTAAAAGCAATTGAGGTGCGTATTGAGAAGGTGGTGTTAAACGTTCAGAAGGATAAAAGTTTTATTGCCGAAATCGACGAGCACTGGCAGCGTTATAAAGATCTCTTGGCAAAAAAAGGCTCGATCTGGTGTAAGGGTAACGAGAGGGTAGAAAGCTACCGTTGGCAAATTGAAGAGCTAAGAGTTTCGTTATTTGCGCAAACTCTAAAAACGCCACAGCCTATTTCTTCAAAGCGACTCGATAAGCTGTGGCAGGAAATCGTGACCAATTTGTGATAACAGAGACATGTTTCTTTGACGGCTTAGTCGTATATTTTGTGATGTTAGGCGCTAATTTTGAACAGGTTGATTTTGATCACAGCCTACCGTTTGGTAAGCCAATATGATACGGCTTCAAATTTAAGTGGTTAGATCAAAAAACACTCAATCATGTTTTGAAATTGTGATATTTTTTGTACGAACTTTTGTTTGTGGCGGGCTATCAAACACAACAAATCGACAAAGATATTTTAAATGCGATTTCAAATTGACCGGATGACTATTTTTTAATGACCGATCAAGTGTTTATTTAGGCCCATTCCAGTTACTATTTAACAAAAGTATTGCTAAATCATAACAACATCGTTTTTAACACTCATGCTCAGAAACTTCTGAATTTGAGCCGAGTCTACCGGGCGACAAGTTTTTTAAACAATAACAAGTGTAGTTTTTATAATCTAGGAGAAACACTATGGCGAAGTCTAAGTCTCTACCATTGGCGGCAGCAGTTGGCGCAGCTTTTCTTGCAACTGCATCTTTGGCTCCGTTGGCAAATGCTGCCGAGAACCCATTCACCGTTACTGAACTTTCTCAAGGCTACAACCTAGCTGGCGAAATGGAAGGTAAGTGCGGCGAAGGCAAATGCGGTGAAGGCAAGTGCGGCGGAGAGAAAGGCGAAGAAAAAGCTGACGGCGAAGGCAAATGCGGTGAAGGCAAGTGCGGCGGCGACAAAGCTGAGAAAGCTGACGGCGAAGGCAAATGCGGTGAAGGCAAATGCGGCGGCGACAAAGCTGAGAAAGGCGAAGGCAAATGTGGCGAAGGTAAGTGTGGCGGCTAATACCGAAAGGTATCCGTACATTATCTAATAGCATTTGTTAGCGGCTGGGGCCGTATTAAAGGAGAAAAGTATGAACAACAATTCACCTCTAAACGGCGCCGGTCTTGGTCTGCGACGGAGTCTTCTAGACTCTCTCGCAGATACCACAACTTCCGATATTCAATTTATGGAAGTTGCTCCCGAAAACTGGATCGGTTTGGGAGGACGTTTTGAAAAACGTTTCAGATCTTACACCGAACGATTCCCGTTCGTATGTCATGGCTTATCGTTATCGATAGGTTCACCAGCTCCGCTGGATTTAGGTTTGTTGTCCGATATTAAAAAGTTTATGCAAAAGCATAATATCGAGACCTATACCGAGCATCTCAGTTTTTGCAGCGACGATTCCCATCTTTACGATCTAGTGCCCATTCCATTTACCGAAGAAGCCGTTAAGTACACAGCGCAAAGAATTCGCCATGTACAAGACTTTCTTGGTCGTAAAATCGCGATGGAGAATGTCTCTTATTATTGCGCGCCGCAACAAGAAATGCGCGAAATCGATTTTATCAACGCAGTCATTGAAGAAGCGGACTGCGATCTTTTGTTAGACGTAAACAACATTTACGTGAACAGCATTAACCACGGTTATGATGCCGAAGAGTTCTTGCGCGCTATGCCCGGTGACAGAACCTTATACATTCATGTTGCCGGTCATTATAACGAAGCCGAAGACTTAAAAGTGGATACCCACGGCGCACCGGTTATTGATCCTGTTTGGGATTTGCTGGCCAAGGCTTATGAAATCTTTGGTGTTAAACCAACGCTGTTAGAGCGTGACTTCAATATTCCTCCGGCGGCTGAGCTTTTAGCCGAGCTTGAAATCATTAAAAAACTTCAAGCAAACGCTCGCACAAAGAGAACAACCTCCGCACAAGTGCACGTTTAATAACCGTATTGATCAGATCAGTTATAAGTTAGATTCTTTGAGCAGCCAGCGATGTATTCATTTCAGGAAACACAATACCAATTAGCCAGTCATCTTCGTGATCCTGATCATGTTGCTCCTCCTCAGGGAGTAGATGACCGGCGCTTGCAGGTATATCGAGACCTTATCTACAAAAATATTGAAGGTTTTATCAGTGGTGGATTTCCAATTTTACGATCCATTTTTGACGATGAAGCTTGGCATGCAATGGTTCGGGATTTTATTCAGACCCACCAAAGTCATACGCCGTATTTTTTGGAAATCAGCCAAGAATTCTTAAAATATCTTCAGGAAGATCGTGTTTTTCAAGAAAACGATCCTCCGTTTATGTTGGAATTAGCTCATTACGAATGGGTGGAATTGGCGTTGGATATTTCGACGGAAGAATTTCCAACCGAGCAATTAAGCGGTGATTTATTAAACGATAAGCTCGTTGTTAGCCCCTTAGTTTGGTGCTTGTCATACCAATATCCGGTGCATCGTATTGGGGAACACTTTCAACCGACAGAAACTCCTGAACAACCAACGTTCTTATTGGTGTATCGCAATCGTGATGACCGAGTAAAGTTCATGGAGTCTAATGCGGTGACCAATCGATTGGTTCAGCTTCTGCAAAGTGAGGAAATGTTGACTGGAAGAGCCGTTCTAGAAACCATTGCTCAAGAACTTCAAGCTCCCGATGTTGAAGCAATTATCAACATGGGTACGCCGTTACTGCATCAGTTACACCAAGCGGGTGTCATTTGTGGCGCTAAATCATTAGAGAATTAAAGGATTGTATTTCTGATTGCTTTTTTGGGTTAAAAAATATCTCTAAAGAATTCCTCGAAGATCTAATCAGAGATTAGATCTTCCCGCATCATAACCCCACTCTAAGTACCCCTAAGTTTCTTATCCCTTCGATTGTTACGCATTGTTCCGAAATTGAGTTTTTGAAAGAAGCCACCGATTCTGTGGATTAATCGTCAAATTAATTCTTCCTCTTGGTCTTACAATTCTATTTTTCAATTCGCAGAAAGTGTTTTATTAATAATAAGACTTATAGATGTGAGTGTTGGTTGTTCGTCGCATTTCTCTGATTTTGCGTATGGTTATGGGAAGCTGCAATTAATCCAGAGTTTCTTGTGACGCAAGCATGTGTCGCTAATCTCAAGTGCGCTAAGTGATTGAAATTGTGAAGAAATTAGAAATCGCATTGTCAATTTCTGTCTTCCGATTAAATTATGGGTGCGTTAATCAGAAGCCCCTATAGTGTTGTAACGTTTATTTCGCTGTTAGACTATGGAATAACTTACGTGGCAAATTCTCAAAAATAATTATTTTTGGACGTTTTATGAATGTGAAACCTTTAGTGTTTGGTATTTTTTTGGGCCTAACCTCAACTCTCGCTTCTGCACAGGTCAGTTTAAATTCCGAACAGGAATCGACAGATACTACTTTTAATGCTTCCTTCGCCGTTGATGAACCCTACGATCCATTCGAAGGTTTCAACAGGGTAATGTTTGGATTTAACCATCATTTAGACCGATTTATCTTGAAGCCCGTTGCCAAAGGTTATCGAGCGGTAACACCTAATCGCGTCGAAAATGGTGTGACGAACGTGTTCAGTAATTTGACTGAAATTCGTAATCTCGTTAACAATATCTTTCAGTGGAAATGGAAAAAAGCCGGTAACAGTACCGGTCGATTTTTAGTTAATTCCACCGTAGGCATTGTTGGTATTTTCGACGTGGCTAAAAACATCGGCTTGCCTAAATTAGAAGGTGAGGATTTTGGCCAAACCATGGCCGCTTGGGGCGTGGGTCAAGGTCCTTACTTGGTGTTACCACTTTTGGGGCCGTCGACCGTTCGTGATTCTGTCGGTACGATTGCAGATTTTTACGTTGATCCTGTTGTTTATATTGAAGACGATGATGCCGCACTCGCGGCAGGAATCTTGCGCACAGTAAACACGCGCGCGCAGCTTTTATCAGCCGAAGAGCTAGTTTCTGGTGATCGCTATGCGTTCTTCAGAAACGCTTATTTACAACGTCGAGAATATTTAATTAACGACGGCAAAGTTGAAGACGAGTTTGGATCTGAGGCTGAAGATTTGGAAGATTTTGAATTCCAAGACGAGTAGTTCACTGCCCATACTCAATGTCTAAGAGTTTTTTACGTTAAAACCTCGAAAGAACTCAATGTTTGTCGGTTGATTACAAGCAGTCAATACTGGCTGCTTGGTTCTGTTTGATCGCAATAGGAACCTCTGATTAACTCATCTCTGATTTAATCAGAGGACAGAAATTGACAATGCAATTTCTAGTTTCTTGACAATTTCAATCGCTTACAGCGCTTAATATTGGCGACACATCCTTGTTGCGCTGGAACCCGAGTTTATTCGGGTTTCCTATAAAATCTTGTCTATCACCACGCCAGTGAGAAACGTTTCCGATTCCTCATCGTTTTCAAGACGTGCTACTGTACACAGTGCATCCAAACTTGGGCCATTTTCTTGAGCGGAAGATACTTTCACAACAAACTGATCTCCTATGTCGTATTGGGTGGATAACTCAAGCAGCATGCCGTTACCGCTCAGATTTTTGCAAATCCCCGTTTCATGGTGATCATCTTTGGTAACGGAAATTCTGGCTGGTGTGTTTACCTCCATTCTTATGAAGTTTCGTTTCTCACGATGTGCCGCGATAGAAGAGTTCATTATGTCTCCTGGCTTGTTTTTAGTTTTATACAGCCAGTTTAGTCTATGTACTTGAGTTTGCTGATATTGTTTATGTTGCGACACTTTAGTTTTCAGACGTTTCAGCAATAATTAGTCAATCCAGTGAATTGATATTTTTGAATTGTGTCTAAATTTAATAAGTAAGTGATTTCTGGTTTCATATTTAGAATTGTTTGAAAAATGACGTTAATGAACCCTGTTTTCCACTTCTAATAATTGGTTAAAATAGAGGCCTCAACGTTTATAACTTGGAGCCACTGGGTTGGTGCAATATGGTCATTGGCAAACGAAAGTTGTTGCTAATCGATGATGACCGGCTTGTGCGACAGAGCATGAGCGCTTATCTGGAAGATAGTGGCTTTGAAGTCATCGAATACGATGATGGCAAGGCGGCGTTGGAGAATTTGCAAGATCATCAACCTGACCTTGTGTTGTCCGATATTCGTCTTAGTGGCGCTGAAGATTTTAATATCTTAGAGCGCGTCCGTGAAATTGATCCTGAAATGGGCGTTATTATTATTTCAGGTTCGGGAATTCTCAGCGATGCGGTTGAGGCGTTGCGAGCAGGCGCTAGCGATTTTTTAACTAAGCCAATCGCAGATATGGAAGTTTTGGTGCACTCCATTGATAAAATATTGGAACGCCAAGATCTATTGATTGAAAACCGCCGCTATCGCAAACGTTTAGAGCAGGCCAATCAAGAACTCGAAAACAACCTGCGAACACTTGAAAAAGACCAACGTGCCGGTCGTATTGTTCAGCAGCGATTGCTACCGGTAAGACCTTTCATTCGTAATGGTTATGTTGCCAACTACAAAGTTTTTCCTTCGCTTTATCTGAGCGGCGACTTTTTAGATTATGCCTATTTTGGTGATCGGTATTTAGCATTTTATTTAACCGACGTGGCAGGGCACGGTGCATCGTCTGCATTCGTGACAATTTGGTTGAAGTATCAGGTTATGCGTTCTGTGCGTGAGAATAGTTTTTTCACCAGTCCAGAGTCTTTTGAAGAAGGCTGTAATTGGTTATTGAAAGAAATCAATGCTAGTCTCAAACATGGTAGGTTCGAAAGTCATTTAACGTGTTTCATCGGTGTTATTGATACTTATGAAAATCAACTCCGTTACTCAATTGGTGGTCATTTGCCGCTACCAATGATTGTAACTCGCAAAGGTGCCCGGTATTTAGAGGGTAAAGGAAAGCCTCTGGGTATTTTTACCAATCCCAACTGGGAGGTCTATTCAGCAGAGTTTCCTGACCATTCCAGTTTAGTGATGCTTACCGATGGTATTTTAGAGACGATTCAGGGTGATTCGTTGATCGAAAAAGAGCAAAAATTACTATCTTTGGTATCTGGTAGCCGTGGTAATATCGATTCTGTTGTTAGCGCATTGAGGCTTAATAAAGGTGATTATGTGCCTGATGACATTTCAATCTTAACCATTTCTAGAGGTGTGCATTAACCATGCAATCCGGAAAGATATTTGTCGCCGATGTTGATGGCGCTAATGTCATAAAAATGGTTGGTGATGTTCGTTTAACTTTGTGTATTTCATTTGATCAGTTTATTGATCAAATGTATGCAAAGACTAACTTTCATTCCGTTATTTTTGATTTGCGAGAAACCGAAGCCATTGATAGCACTACGCTTGGTTTAATGGCAAAAATCTCGATTTTATTTCAAGAGCGCTTTCACCAACTGCCGCTGGTAATATCTCCTAATTCTGGTATCAACCGTTTGCTCGAAAGTATGGGTTTTGAAGATATTTTTGAGATAATTTCGAACATAGACTTGCCTGTTGGATCTCAAGTTCAGTTGCGAGAAGACTGTAAAAACGAAGCCGTGGCTAAGCAAAAAGTAATTGAAGCACACAAAATTTTGATGGGTTTAAACGAGGTTAACCGGCAAGAATTTAACGACTTGGTGAAATCGTTAGAGCAGAAGTAGTTTTTAACCGCGCTTTTTATAAGTAATTAATAGTTGTAAGCAATTAATAGTTGTAAACACACGCTTCAGTTGAATCTCTTTTCTCTCGCAATTTGTTTTGCTCGAATAAAATCGTTATGAGCCAAATAAATGAGTTCAGCAACCCTGCGAATAATATATTCTTCGTACTTATCAATCTCGCCATCGGCAAACGCTATCTCCCACATATTAATAATCAATTCGAATTTCTGATCATTAGAAAAGTTTTCGTTAACGAGAGAAGTGAATTCATATAACGAAGACGCACTCGCTTGTTCTTGTCGAGCAAGTTGCTGTAACTCTTCAACTTCGGTAGATGACAGGTCAAATTGCCTTTCAAGAATGTTCAGCATGGTTTGATGTTCTACGTCACTGAAGTTGCTATCAATATTGGCAACTTCAACTAATAGTGCTGCCGCAGCTAAACGCGATTGATGCTCACGAGTAGATTCCGAGTTGGTTTCTGGTTCGAACGCAAAAATATTCTTTAGTAAATCAAACATAAGTAACCGTTAGTGCGCGACCAATCAGTGGTTGATCACATTTTCAATTTTTGCCCTCTGATTAAATCATGAATGAGCTAATCAGAGGTTCCTAAAAATTACATGCCGGGCTTAGACGCTTTTTCTGTCAGTAGAGTTTCAAGTTTTTCTTGGTCGACAATGAAATTACGAATACCTTCGGCCAGTTTCTCGGTGGCCATGGCGTCGTCGTTTAATTGCAAACGGAATTCTGCTTCTGAGAGACTCATTTTCTTGAGGTTACTCTTAGCCGAAGATGCACTCAATTTCGTAACAAGCGCGCCAGTATCAGCTTCAAGCTCTGCAAGCAATTGCGGGCTAATAGTTAATCGATCACAACCTGCCAGCTCTTCGATTTCACTGATATTTCTGAAGCTTGCACCCATTACTACAGTCTTGTAGCCATGAGTTTTGTAGTAGTCGTAGATTTTGCTAACCGATTGAACACCGGGATCATTTGCACCTGAGAAATCTTGATTGGGTTGTTTGGCTTTGTGCCAATCTAAAATTCGGCCCACAAATGGCGAGATTAAAAATACACCGGCTTCGGCGCAGGCTACTGCCTGTGAGAAGCTGAACAATAAGGTTAGGTTACAGTTGATGTTCTCTTTTTCGAGAATTTCTGCGGCGCGAATGCCTTCCCAAGTGGCGGCAATCTTAATAAGCACTCGGCTCTTATCGATTCCTGCTTCCTCGTAAAGGGCAATAATTTGGCGGGCTTTGGCAAGGGTTTTGCTGGTATCAAAAGACAGGCGCGCGTCTACTTCTGTGGAGATTCGACCCGGAATAATCTTTAAAATTTCGCAACCAATGGCAACGCCAAGCTTAGTAGCGGCCAGATTCGCGGTTTCTTCGGCGTATTCGCTCTGCTCATTTGCCCACTGAATTGACTCTTCGAGTAGTGATTGGTATTGCGGCAATTGTGCGGCTTTGAGTAACAACGATGGATTGGTCGTTGCGTCTAAGGGTTTGTATTTTGCAATGGCTTCAATATCACCCGTATCAGCGACTACATCTGTAACTGATTTTAAAGTGTCTAGTTTATTCATAATCTCTTCGTTCCCAATCGCTTTGGGTAAGTTCCTTATTGGTTACCGCTGTTGTGGCATCTGTTTGCGCAAATACAGCGGTTTTGACTAATAAATTGTTAAATAAGAGTTTACTTTGCGCTGCGAGCTTGTTGTTGCTCGTGCTGGCCTAGTAGACCAAAAGCTTGCCATAGCGTTTCTACACTGGCGCCAGGTTTATGGACGTTTTCGCTGATATAACGTCTGAATTGGCGTGCTCCGGGCAAACCGTTAAAGAGTCCTAAAACGTGCTTGCTAAGATGGTGTATTTTTGTGCCTTGTTCAACTTCCTCGCGGCAATAATCTAAGTAACAGGCGAATACTTCTTCGCGGGTTAAATGCCGTTTTGGCGATTGATAGAGTTTTTCGTCGACTTCGCGCAACAAGAAGGGATTTGAATAGGCTTCTCGTCCAACCATTACGCCGTCAACGTGCTTGAGTGATTCTTGGCAGTCTTCAAGAGAGCACAAACCACCGTTAAGAATGATTTCAAGCTGCGGAAATAACTGCTTTAGCTCGTAAACGGCTGGGTAATTTAGCGGCGGAACTTCGCGATTCTCTTTAGGGCTAAGGCCTTGTAACCAAGCTTTGCGAGCGTGCACGATGAAGGTTTCACAGCCACTATCGGCGACAGTCTCGACAAACTTAGCCATATGTTCAAACTGGTCGAGTTCATCAACACCAATGCGATGTTTTACCGTCACCGGAATATCGCAGGCTGCTTTCATGGCAGCGACACATTCGGCAACCAGTGCCGAATCGCGCATTAATATGGCGCCAATTTGATTGTTTTGTACTCGATCGCTGGGGCAGCCGCAATTAAGGTTTACTTCATCGTAACCCCATTGTTCGGCGATTTTAGCGCATTCGGCGAGTTCTTGCGGATTACTGCCGCCGATCTGTAGAGCAATAGGATGCTCTTTTCGATGAAAATCTAAAAAGCGTGGACGATTGCCATGCAAAATGGCACCGCTAACCACCATTTCAGTGTAGACCCAAGCATTCTTGCTGATGAGACGCCACAGGTATCGGCAATGTCGATCCGAATACTCCATCATGGGCGCTAAGCAGAATTTTCGCTCGGGTAGTGTTTTTAGGGGCGTTACGTTTTTGGTCACTAATGCTGAATCTATATTGAAAATGGATTAACCTCTCGATTTTTAGCATCGAAAGTTCATGACGTCCTATTGTATACCATCTACCGAGCATTCGGCTGAGATTGAGATAAAGCGCAGCCGATTTATTGCCTATGTTGGCCGAGCAGAAGATCGAATCTCTGCGGAGAGCTTCATAAAAGCGGTTCGTGAGCAGCATCCTCAGGCGCGGCATGTGTGTTGGGCGTACGTTGCAGGAGCGCCCAACACCACGATTCGTTCTATGAGTGACGATGGCGAGCCCAGCGGAACCGCAGGACGGCCAATGTTGGCGATGTTAGAGCACAGTGGTTTGGGCGAGGTTGTCGTTGCCGTTGTTCGTTATTTTGGCGGTATTAAATTGGGTACCGGTGGTCTGCAAAGAGCCTACAGCGATTCGGTAGCAGCAGGACTTTCGGATTTACCCACCAAACAAGTAGAGCCGCAAGATCGATTAAAGCTGCTGTGTAACTTTTCGGAAGAAGCTCTGGTACGCAGAGTTTCTGACCAGTTTGCTGCCGTTATTCAAGAGGTTTCTTACACAAATCGAGTTCAAATTGATTGCCTTGTAAACACTCGCCAGCGCAATGAGTTTGAAGCTCAGCTGATAAGTCTTTCTGGTGGGCAAGTTAGTGTCGAATCCTTCGAAGATTAAGTGAATCAGTGCTGGTGTCTTCTGAATACTGCTCAGCGGCCAAAACCATTCCAGTTGGTCATTGCGGGTAGCTTAAACAGGTATCCGTTCTGATTCATGATAATAAAATCCTGCGACACCTTTTCGAGATACAGCTCACCTTGCAGTTGTCTGCCCGGTACCAGCTTAACGTTGTTGATAATTACAAACCCTTTCGATGCATCACTTGAATACACATGGGCAATGTAATTGATGGGTGGAATCTCGCTTTGCACAGCATCGGGTAGATCGTAGATCAGTGGGATAAGCTCTTTGGGCGCTTCTTCTATAGCTGCAACTGCTGCTTTTGCTGGTGCGGTTTGTTTATTGGTTTGTGATTGAGGCTTTGTCAAATCAACGGAGGTTACCTTCGGTCGAGTCAGTTCTTGAAAACTGCTTTGGGGTGACTCAGTAATTGCTATGGATTGTTGATTTGCGTTTGATTGTTGGTCTGCGCTCGCTTGGTAGAGACGGTCAATGGCCGACTGCGAGCGGCTGGGTTCGGTTTTTAAAACGGTTGTTTGTTGAGCGGTGTTATCTTGCGTGTTCTGCGTAGCAGTTTGGTTTGGAGCTTCCTGAACTTTGCTTTCAGCCACCCTAGGTGGCGGATTTTGGTTGCTTGTTGGTGTGACCGAGGTATTGGTCGGAGCCGAAGATGCAAGGTTTGTCGTGTTTGTTGGCGATGCAGGAGCCACTAGAGGAGCGGGTTTTCGAAATATAATGATTCCCAGTAATACGACTAACAGAATCGTTAGTACCATCACAAACCACCAAGCGATGTGAATTTTTTTTCGACGAATTATAAAGTCGCCGTCATGCACGGCGGAGATAGTCGGCGTTGCTTGTTGTTGGCGTTCTTGTTCTGATTTTTGCAAAGCTTCCAAAATATACGACATATCAATTACGCCCTTGTAAATTCGAGTCTAGAGAGAAGTCGTTATTGAGGTAGTCATTCATCTTAAGTACGGTTCTTAGCCCCACAATACCGTCGGGCTCTAAGTTGTTATCACCTTGGAACACCGCCACGCGGGTTTCTAAAGGTTTGGTGAAAGTATAGTCAGTAAGCGCTTCGGCTCGTTGATCAATTACCGCAAAGCTCTGGGCAATCCAATTAACGTAATTCGATTTGTCGCCAAGTTTAGCCAGTGCTTCAAAACCTTGAGGTGGTTGCCACAGGAGCGTAAATTTTCCGGTCCAATATTGGCCAAGTTCAAAAGGGCTCAAAGGATAACGTTGAGCATTGCTGACTACGATGAGTTGGTTGTCACTAAATTCGGCGACTGCTAGATAGTATGACGTATGTTCAATTAACAGCTCCAATACCGAAGGCCGATTGTAACTTTTAAACTCCAACCAACTGGTCGCATTTTCATCGCGACATTGCACGCCGTAGTTCCCAAGTCGGTCACAGACGGGATTAAGATCACCGGCAAATACATTGAGATTTCTTTGCAGCTCATTCAATGCTTGAGCCTTATTGAGATAACCGAGCGTTTTGATATCTGGAAGTATTTGAGCTGGCGGTGCAGGGCGGCTATCCGGCTCAGCAGACGTAGACGCAGTTTGAGTATCCTGCTGGGATGTACTTGTTGGAATTGCACCGGTTTCAGCATTGATTGCGGGCGTTCGCTGAATTTCGCCGGTGTTGGTATCTTCGGTCAATGGGTTGGGCTCTAGGTGCAGATATTGATACCCCAGCCAAAAAGTTAACACCAATACCGTAAGCGAAAGAACAGAGGCTGTGGCAATGGCCAAACGTGAGTTATTCAGGGCCGAGCCACTTTTCTTACCGGTCGCTTCTTCTACTGCCGACTGCGCAATCTCTTTATCAACCTGATTAAGCCCGTGGGTGTAAGTACCTAAAAGCGCCCGGTCACAGGTTACGTTAATTAACCGTGGAATACCTTGGCAGGCTTGGAAGATTATCTTCACCGCGGTTGGTGTAAAAATGGATCGGTTTGCTGGTAGTCCGGCAATCATCATGCGGTGGCGAATATAAGCTTTGGTTTCTGCCAAGGTTAGTGGATCTATGTGAAAGCGAGCCGTAATTCTTTGGGCAAGTTGCCTTAATTCAGGCTTGGCGAGAATCTCGTTCAGTTCTGGCTGGCCGATAAAAATAATCTGCAAGAGCTTTTTTTCGTCGGTTTCGAGGTTGGTCAGTAATCGAATCTGCTCCATAACTTGATAACCAAGGTGCTGAGCTTCATCGATGATCAAAACAGTATTTCGGCCTTGGCTGTGGTTTTTCAGTAAAAACGCGTGCAGCTGGTCTGAGAGGTCTTTCAAACTGCTGGTATCTTTAACGCCATCGACTTTGAGTTCGTCGCAGATACTGGCTAAAAGCTCAGTAGAGTTGAGATAAGGATTGAGAATATAAGCAACGTCAGTATTCTTCGGTAATTGACGCAGAAGACAACGGCTGATGGTGGTCTTACCGGTGCCAACTTCTCCCGTAAGCAGCACAAACCCGCCACCATGGCTTACGCCGTAGATAAGATGCGCCAGCGCTTCTTTATGGCGTCGGCTCATAAAGAGATAGCGTGGGTTAGGCGCAATCGAAAAAGGCGCTTCTTTTAAGCCAAAGTACTGATGATACATAGGTTAGTGTTGTGCGTACCGGTTTGTTCATAAGGCGGCAATGATAAACCAAGCGTCGCAAATACGATATGTATCTTCGGGCGCAGGTCTGCTGAAAGCCGTGGCTGTGTGAGCTGTGATTTCATCACAAGTTCAAGTCTACCGAGTTAACGTTTTTGCAATTACCTTTGGTATTCGTAGCGCAGCTTTCTTAAAATTAAATGATTGAGATATTACCCAAGCCTTAGGAGCACATTTGTGGGCGAGGTTCTTCCGTTTAAACGACCCAAGGCGTCTGAAAAGCACAAGGGTAAAACCCTCTGTCGCAGCGGTTTTCATCGTTGGAAAATAGTCACCGAGAAAAAATTTGATGTTAAGCAAGGGCGGTTGGTGACGGTGTCGCGCTGCGAGCGTTGTGGTGCAGAAAAGGTCGAACGCTTGTAAGTGCATTGCCTTTAGGAGGGTTGATAAGGTGTGTGGATGTAAGCCCAACAAATTTGGCATTTGCCTGTTTTGAGGTGAGCGGCATTCCTATCGCTTTGAAAAACACCTCCTAGGTAACCCTGCGTTTGTCTAAACAGGGTTAAGCCTTAACCAGCACATCAATTAAGCGATTCGTTTCTTCATTGTCTTGCCATTGGAATCCTTGTGGTGGCAAAGACTCTCCACAAAGTACTGCGTTGTTGGCTGCCATTGTGAGTTTATTCAGCGCAAACCATTTCACCGTAAGTGGCAAAATCTTGTGCTCTACGGTTAGTACCTTAGCGGCCAGCGAATCGCTGGTTTCATTGTCATCGATGGCAACTTTGGCCTGAATAATAATCGGGCCGCCGTCGAGTTCAGCGGTAACGAAATGAACGCTGGCGCCGCCGTGGCTATCGTTAGCATCAATAGCTCGCTGATGAGTGTGCAAACCTTGATATTTGGGCAATAAAGATGGATGAATGTTGATCATTCTGCCGACAAAGTGCTGCGTAAAACCTTCGGTTAAAATTCTCATGAAGCCTGCGAGCACCACGAGACCCGGCGAGAAGCTTTCAATTTCTGTTAACAGTTTTTGATCAAACGCTTCTCGTGAATCAAAGTCTTTGTGGCTAATCACCCGCGTAGCGATGGATACCTGCTCGGCTCTTTCAAGGCCTTTTACACCCGCTTTATTACTGATAACAGCCATGATTTCGATGGGCAGAGAACCATTTTTTTGGCCATCAATTAATGCTTGTAGATTGCTGCCACTGCCAGAGATTAAAACAACGACACGAAGCGGTGAAATGGTCTGTGTATCAGTCATGGGCAAATTAACTTGAATGGAAAAAATGGTGATTTAGGCAATTTCTACCGCAGCTTCGCCTTCATTTCGCTCGGCAATTGCACCGATAACAAATGCGTTTTCGCCACTAGTCGTCAAATTCTCTAAGGCCGCTTGTGCCGTCTCAGACGGTACCGCGATTACCATGCCTATGCCGCAGTTAAAGGTGCGGTACATTTCGGTTTGCTCAACATTGCCCGCTTGTTGAAGCCACTGGAATACTTCAGGAAGCGTCCATGATGCCGCGTCGATAACCGCTTTACAGTTTTCTGGCAATACACGAGGAATGTTCTCTAATAAACCGCCACCGGTAATGTGTGCAAGAGCATTAACCTGGGTTTCTGCGATTAGCTTAAGCAGTGGTTTTACGTAAATTCGGGTTGGTTCAATCAGAGCCTTAGCTAGGGTGGTACCGGCAATTTCTTGATTCAAATCGGCTTTGCTAACTTCGATAATCTTACGAACCAAAGAATAACCGTTGGAGTGTGGACCGCTGGACGCAAGCGCGATTAATGTGTCACCCGGAGCAACTTTGCTGCCGTCGATAATTTCAGACTTTTCAACAACACCTACACAAAATCCGGCAAGGTCATAATCTTCGCCTTCGTACATTCCGGGCATTTCAGCGGTTTCACCACCAACCAGAGCACAACCAGCGTCTAAGCAGCCAGCGCCAATTCCGGTTACCACCTCGGCGGCGATATCAACGCTCAGTTTGCCGGTTGCGTAATAATCTAAGAAGAACAAAGGTTCTGCGCCGGTTACGATCAAATCGTTTACACACATGGCGACTAGGTCTTTACCAATGGTGTTATGAATGCCCAAATCCATTGCCAGTCTTAATTTGGTACCAACACCATCGGTGCCAGAAACCAAAACCGGTTGGCGATAGCCTTCGGGAATTTCACACAGAGCGCCAAAACCACCGAGACCGCCCATCACTTCAGGCCTGTGAGTACTTTTGGCAACGGACTTAATTCGCTCAACCAGGTCGTTGCCGGCATTAATATCTACTCCGGCGTCTTTATAGCTAAGAGAAGGTTTTGCGGTGTCGGTCATGGGTGACTCCTTTATGATGGCGTCTGGTGTGTAGTCGGGCCTGGTCAAAATTTCAGGGCGCGCATTCTACCAGTTTGCAGAAAAAAACCGAGAGAATTCTCAAATTATTGACGATAAACCGAATTGTTATTGAATTTTAGACTTACGCAAAGACTCTATGGTGCCATAAAGGACTTTGGTTCTTCATTTTAAGACTTTGTTAGTGTAGGGTTGCGCGGCTATTTCAAAGCCTAATAAGAGATTAACGCCATTTCGAGTCTTTCAGCCTTCAAATTGCGTGTTCAAGGTGAAGTTTTACTCATATGCGTGACCGTCGAAAACATATTTGATGACTTGATTTGTATGAAAGACTTAAAACGCTGGTTTATATTGCTGTCGATGCTTCTTGGTATCAGTCATCCGGCAACGGCAATTGTGGTAAATGATTTATACGTGAGTGAAGTCGCGGTTGAAAATCGCGCAGACCAAACACGTGTAGAGGCAACGCGTAACGCACTCGCCAAGGTCATTGTAAAGGTGACCGGCCGAGAAGATATTCTCGCTCATCCGGCCATAGAAAGAGCGTTATCTAACAGCAGTACCTATCTGCAAGAATACAGCTATCAATCTGGCGCAGATAACCAAACGTTACTGTCGGTTCGATTTTCGAAAGTAGCGCTTGAGCGCGTCTTTTCTGCAGCGGCCATTTCTGTGTGGCCCAGTAATCGCCCACAAATTTTAGTGTTATTGGTGGAGCGTGATATTTCTGGTATACGGTTGGTTCTACCCAACAGCGCTGAGCAAAACGATGGACAAGAAAATGTTAGCCCTACCGTTAATGCTTACAATGCAGTAGCAGAAATTGCTCGTAATCGTGGTTTGGCGGCAGTTGCTCCACTGCTTGATATAGAAGATCAATTAATACTGGATGCACAAACTCTGTGGCGTGATCAATCGGCAGCTATTGTTGGTATTGTAAATCGCTACAATCCCGATGCGGTGCTTGTTGGTCGGGTCAACAAAACGTCTTCGGGCAACTGGTTAATCGGTTGGTGGTTTCAACACAATCAACAATTTGATGTTTACGACTCGCAATCAAACGAATTAACCGATGCGCTTGACGCGGGACTCGCCTTAACGGGTCGATACCTCGCGTCTATTTACTCAGTAACACCGTCGTCCAGCGAAGTTGGCTTAACGGTGCGTTTATCGGGTATTAAAGATTTTTCGGATTATGCTCATGCCTTCGAATATTTGCGTGGCTTGGCTGTAGTGGAATCCGTGCAGGTGGCGAAGGTAGACGGTTTTAATATTGACTTAGTATTGGCTCTTAATGGTGAATTGTCCGTATTCGAAGACGCCTTGCGACTCGATCGTAAATTAGAAAAAGTCTTGTCTCTGGATACCGACATTGGCAGTTCAACTATTTCTGCGCCACTGCTGTTACGTTGGAATGGCGGCTAAACTCATAGGTATTCTGGCCATGTTAATAGACGTTAATGGATTTTTAGTAACACCTTGCTTTGTTGTGAATACTCTGCGCTCGTCAGAGTTTTGTGCAGTTTGATACCGTTTTTTGACCGTTTGCATACCTATGTCGAAACAACACGATTCAGTCTTCAGCCCGCAGCTTCCGCTTGAGGTTAATCTCGATGACGAGCCGACCTTTGCGAATTATTATCTGGGCGAATCTTCAGAGAATAAGCAGGCGGTTATTCAGTTAGTTGAGTTCGTCCAAGGTCGCGGTATCGAGAATTTTGTGTTCCTTTGGGGATACGAAAGTGTGGGTCTGACTCATCTATTACAGGCTAGCCAGCATTTAGCCGAAGCGTTGGGCAATCGCGCAGTATATATCTCATTGCACGATCACAAAAAACATACTCCCGAGTCTTTACTGGCGATCTCAGAAAAGTGCGAGTTTTTATGCTTGGATGATTTCGACGTTATTGCTGGAAACGCCGAATGGGAGAGGGCGGTATTTCATTTGTACAATCGCATGCGCGATGCCGGCCACAGAATATTGATTGCCGCTCACGAACCGCTGCAATCCATGAAGGTATCCTTACCCGATTTGAAAAGCCGTTTAAGCTACGGCGTTACCTACCAGATAAAACCGTTATCCGACGACGAAAAAGTGCACGCTCTGCAGTTGCATGCTAACGAACTTGGTTTATCGTTAAACGAAGAAACGGCGTGGTTTATTGTGCATCGCGCGAGTCGGGGATTGTCCGAGTTGTTTGAGATTTTAAATAAGCTGGATCGGGCGTCGTTGGCAGAAAAGCGTAAGATCACTATTCCTTTCGTTAAGCAGGTCATGGAGTTTTAGGTACCGCCCGAATAATCAGGCGGTACTTTCATTCCTATCACTGTGGAGAACGGCACTCCATACACAAAACATACATTCCACGTGGGTCAGTAAGACTTTGGGTCAAGTTGAATGGCTCAAGCAACGCGTTAAAGTGAGCTAAAAGCACGGGATTGATAGTGGTTTCGACGTCGCTCATCATATAACTTTTGAATTGCTGTGACGCCGATTGCACAACCTTAGCACTGGTCAGGCTCTCAACAAACTGATCAACGGGATCGGTAGGTTGTTTGATTGTTACAACTTCGTAGTTGTCGAGCTCTGCTAGTTTTGCCGCGCGAGCAATGACGTCTTCAAGGTTACCCAGCTGATCCACCAAACCCAATTCTAACGCTTTGTCACCACTCCAAACGCGCCCTTGGGCAATCGCATCAATGGCTTGCGGTGTTGAATTTCGAGCTTCAGCAACCAAGGTGATAAAGCGTTGGTACATATTGTTGATGCCTTGCTGAATCAATGACTCAGCCGCAGGTGATAACTCACGATCCATGCGAATTGCGCCGGCAAGTTCTGTAGTGCCTAAACCGTCGGTATTAATGCCAAGGTGAGCAAGGGATTGTTCGAGAGTTAAGAACGCACCAAAAACACCGATTGATCCAGTAATGGTGGTGGGTGTTGCCCAAATTTCATCGGCTGGAGTCGCAATCCAATAGCCGCCCGACGCTGCCACACTGCCCATTGAAACGACAATCGGTAAGCCTTTTTCGCGAACCTGCAACAGGCTTTGACGGATCTTCTCAGAAGCAAAAACGCCACCACCGCCGCTGTCAATTCGTAGCACTAGGGCTTTAATGGATGAATCGTCTTTCACTTGATCGATCAACTCTTGAAAGCTCTTATCGCCGATTTCACCGGGATTCTGATAACCGTCTTTAATAGTTCCGCGCGCAACAATGAGCGCAACTTTCGGATCTGTCGGTAAAAGAAGTTTTTGGTTTGCGGCAAGGTACTCACGAAATCCTAATGATTTAACACTACCGTCGCTGCGCGCGCCGTATTGCTCTGACAGAGTCTTTTGCCAGGTGTGTAGCGGATTTAGTTGATCGACCAGACCGGTATCTAGTGCAAGCCGGGCAGAATCTCCAGAGACAGACTGAAGCTTGACCGACATGTTATTGATGTAATCGTTGATGGTGCCTTCGGGCAATTCTCGCAGCGCTTCCACTTCTGAGGTGTAAGCGCCCCAAAGGCTCTCTAACCATTGTTGGTTGTGTTCACGAGAGGCGTCTGACATGTCGTTTCTTAAAAACGGTTCCATGGCGTCTTTATATTGACCCGCACGGAAGATGTGCATTGAGACTTTGAGCTTGTCGAGAGCGTCTTTAAAATAATTGCGATAGCTGGCAAACCCTGTCAGTACCACTGAGCCAAACGGATCAAGACTGATTTCATCGGCGAAGCTCGCTAAATAATATTGGTGTTGGCTCATGTTACTGCCGTAGGCGTAAATCTTTTTGCCCGTGGCTCTAAATCGGGTCAGCGCCGCACCAATTTCTTCAAGCTTACTGATTCCACCCGCGGCGAGCTTATCCAACTCCAATGCCATGGCGTCAATACGAGAGTCGTCTGCGGCCATATCAATAGAAGATACAAGATCACGAACCAGAGTTTCGGGTGGGGAATTGTCTGAGCTGGTAAGCCGTTCTATTGGTGCTATGTAGGTGTATTCATCCACCAAAACACCCGTTGGTGCGACACTCAACAAGGTTTTATCGTTGATCTTTAACGTCTCTCGTTGAGTAATAGAGGCGATAATTGCAACGATAATGGCCAAGAAAATAACGTTGAGTAATGCAACTCTAAACCAGGTAATTGTTTTCCAAAGTCCGGAAAATAGACGAAATATAAAAGGCGCTTTTTGCGTTGCCATGCAATCTTATTCCTGTGTGCTGAAATATGCGAACTTACTAAGAGTCGCAAATTTAGTACTGTAATTCAAATAATAGGTGCTGGTTTTGACACGTTTACATCAGATACCGTTGCAAAGGATAAAAACAATTCAAAAACCGTCCTTGAGTGGCCCAAAACTGAGGTTCGCATGAGTGTATGCGCCTCGTGTTGCTGAAAATAAGAACTTGATACCAAAGGCCGTTTGATTAAACCTCGTTTGTGTCCTGAGAGACATTTTTGGAGCCCTGTTGGGCATAATAATCTTCTAAGGCGAGTTCGTATTGCCATCTTTGAACGTATCGGCTTGTCATCATTGCACTGATAAATAAACCAATAGTCAGTAGTAATCCGGTGATATCGGTCCAGCGCATCAAAGGCGAACCAACTTCAGTCACATACGCGGTAAAATACAAAAGCACCACAAAACACAGCCAGCTGTAGGTTTTATAGTGCTTTTTATGAATAAGTCCGGGAATAAAAATGATCAGTGGAAGGGTTTGTATGATGATGATCGATGCAAATCCATAAACAAGCTGGGCGACTGCAAAAAGCACAAACATGCCGATAAAAAAAACAACGGTTAAGCGGTACCAAATATTGGACTGCTTTTCTAATTGAGCGGATTTCTCGGACACGAATGGCTTCCTCAGTGACAAATGATTTAAAACTAATGTTGATGGGCGAGTTTCAGAGCCAGCTCTGCCAAACGCTTGCCTTGCGCTCTGCACAGCGCAATCTCGTCTTCACTGAGTTGATCGTTACTAGAGAGGTGCGATGCGCCGTAGGGAGTTCCGCCCGATACGGTGTGGGTTAAGGCTTGTTCGCTGTAGGGAATTCCCGCGATGACCATACCGTGGTGTAGCAATGGAATCATCATGGTCAAGAGTGTTGATTCTTGGCCGCCATGCATGCTGCCGGTAGAAGTAAATACGCTGGCAGGTTTATCGATCATGCTGCCATTAATCCACAGGTCACTGGTGCCGTCTAAAAAATACTTCATGGCTGCGGCCATATTGCCGTAGCGAGTTGGGCTGCCCAGCGCTAATCCGGCACAGTTGGCAAGTTCTTCACGGGTACAATAACGGGCTCCAGCGCGAGGAATGGACGGCTCCGAGGCTTCTGTTTTGGTGGAAACTTCGGGAACCGTGCGAATTTTGGATTCAATCCCAGGAATCTGATCGACACCCTGAGCTATTTCCATCGCCATGTCGGCAGTCGCACCATTGCGACTGTAGTACAAAATTAATACGTAGGGTTTCATGACTGAGTCTGAATGCTCGCTTTGGGCTTTTATTTATGACTGTATTTATGATTGGTTGTAATCACAGCAGAGCTTGTACATTTTCTGGCGGGCGACCTAAAACAGCTTTGTTACCTTTAACAACAATCGGGCGTTCAATCAGCTTGGGATATTGCACCATAAATTGGATAAGTTGGTCTTCAGAGAGACTTTCATCGCTTAAATTGTTTGCTTTGTAGTCGTCTTCGCCTTTGCGCAGTAAATCCCGAGCGCTCATGCCGAGCTTAGTCAGTAGGTCTTTGATGTCTTCGGCGGAGGGCGGAGTTTGCAGGTACAAAATCACTTCCGGTTCAATTCCGGCTTCTTCGATGATTTGTAAGGTATTACGAGACTTTGAACAGCGAGGATTGTGATAAATTTTCATAACAAGTTTTAAATGCTTAATAAGTTATTGCAATTAATTATTTGTATCTAAAATGAGTGCTGAAGTTTACCTCGTTCTTAATAAATGTCTTAGGTGTTTCTGTCAAACTTGGCCTTTAACCAACTAAACACTCCTTTAGCGACGTATTATTTGTTTATTAATTGAGCTTATTTTGTGGAAAACTATTTTAGATTGGTCTTACAAGAAACGCAGTTATTTGCTTCGCAGCGTTCGAATATTGGATTGGCTTATATTCTGCTGGGTAACTGTATGTGTAAAAGATTAACTCTGTGTGTAAAAGATTAATGTAAGGGACGCCTGATTAACTCATCCGTGATTTAATCCGAGGATAGGAATTTAAAGTAGGGTTGTAATTTTTACACTATTCCAATGAACTATCGTTAATGAGATTAGGGATATCTTCTTGTGTAACTGGGAATTTAGTTGTGTAACTGGGAATTCTGAATTTTAGGGCCTCCTTAATATTATCGAAATTTACCTTTCTTGTTCTTATTATAGGAACCTCTGATTAACTCATCCTTGATTTAATCAGAGGGCAGAAATTGA
>CALMJT010000013.1 GCA_937864365.1 uncultured Alteromonadales bacterium
AATGCGATTTCCAATTTCTTCACAATTTCAATTACTTACCGTTCTTGAAATTGGCAACACATCCTTGTGTCGCGGGAAGCTCTAGGCTAATCCGTGTTTCCTTTAGATTTTAGCATTAGAGAAATACTATGCCGTTTCGTAGACTTAACCCAATCGATCACTTAATAACTCAAGCAGATCGTGCAATTCGCACCCTAACTCCCGGTAATAAGCCGGTTTTTCATGCTTCACCGGCCAGTACAACCGAAGATGTTGAAATGAACGAGCGCGACCGCAAGCATGCCGCAGCCTTAATGCGAATTAATCATTGTGGCGAAGTTTGCGCGCAGGGTTTGTATCAGGGCCAGGCGACAACCGCAAAACTGCCGAACGTCCGCGAAGAAATGGACAAGGCCGCTTTGGAAGAACTCGATCACTTAGCTTGGTGCGAGGAACGCATTAAAGAATTAGGTGGTAGAACCAGTGCGCTTAATCCGGTTTGGTACGCTATGTCGTTTGGCTTAGGCGCCGCGGCAGGACTGGTCAGCGATAAAATATCGTTAGGATTTGTGGCAGCCACAGAAGATCAAGTTTGCAAACATCTCAACGATCATCTTAAAAAGTTACCGTTAGAAGATACTAAAAGCCGCAAGATCGTTGAGCAAATGATAGAAGACGAGCAAGAACACGCCGATCGAGCGATCGATGCGGGGGGCTCAAAATTTCCAATGCCGGTCAAACTTGCCATGACTGCCGTCAGTAAGGTCATGACCAAAACAACTTACCGCATCTGATTTTTAAATTTATCCACTCATGACTGGTAAATTTATTAACACATAACTGGTTTGCTCATATTCCAAAATTGGCAAACCAGTTTTCGCTTTTCCGAACTTACAAAAACCACTTACAACAATTTATCTACGATTCTACTACTTCGTAGTCGTGAGACACTTCAACACCTGCATTGGTCATCATCTTAGATGCCGAACAATATTTCGTCGCAGATAACTCCACCGCACGTGCAACCTGAGCTTCTTTAAGACCAGAACCTGTAACAACGAAATGCATATGAATTTTAGTAAATACCGAAGGAACTGTATCGGCGCGCTCAGCGGTTAATTCACATCGACAATCTTGCACCGGCTGGCGAGCTTTATTCAAAATGGTAATCACATCAAAAGAAGCGCAACCGCCAATACCCACCAAAATCATTTCCATGGGTCGAAAACCAGAGTTTCTTCCACCGTGGTCGGCAGCTCCATCCATAACGACACTGTGGCCGCTACCTGCTTCGCCCAAAAACTGAACACCGTCTACCCATTTGACCGTGGCTTGCATCGAAAAGACTCCTGAATGATTGCGAAATATATCTGCGAGATAGCTTAACACATGCGTCTAAGCTTCTGAAAAACGACGCAAAATAACAAAACCTTTTAATAGAATCTAATTGTCAGATAAGCACTTCACAAAATCGGCCAAGCTTTTGCGAAATGCTGGTGCAATCGCAATTGGAGAGCCATAATGTCAATTTGGGTGCGCGAGTTATTGGTGTCATCAATTTGTTGAATTAAGTGGATTGACGTCTTGGGGCGCTGATCAAAAAGGGCCTGGGAAGTTCAGGATCTAAAGGCCGAAAGCCAGGGGGAAAGTTTGGTAGCCGTATCTCTCACTCCACATATTAATAATGTAGAGCAATTTTTAAGTCATTGTCATCGCAGACGTTATCCTGCCAAAAGTACGCTTATCTACGCAGGTGATAAGAGCGATTCTCTTTACTACATCATTCAAGGCTCTGTAACCGTCGTTATTGAGGACGACGAAGGCCATGAAATGATTGTTGCTTACCTAAACGACGGCGACTTCTTCGGTGAAATGGGTTTATTCGACCAGCATGATTCCCGAAGTGCGTGGGTCAGAGCAAAAACCGAGTGTGAAGTTGCTGAAATTAGTTACGCGAAATTTCAAGAATTAACAGCAAGCCATCCGGAGTTCCTATTCGCTTTGGGAACCCAAATGGCAAAACGTCTGCGCAATACCACCCGAAAAGTGGGTGACTTGGCATTCTTAGACGTAACCGGTCGGGTTGCTAGAACTCTGTTGGACTTGTGCAATGAACCCGACGCCATGACCCATCCAGATGGCATGCAGATTAAAATCACCCGTCAAGAAATCGGCAGAATTGTTGGTTGCTCGCGAGAAATGGTCGGACGAGTACTCAAAACTCTAGAAGATCAGGGTTTAGTTTCCGTCAAAGGTAAGACCATGGTTGTATTTGGCACCCGTTAAGGTGCCATTACTTTTAAAGCAGATATCTTCTGACTCTGCTTTTTAAACACCCCTCTCTAAAAATTTACATCTTTTTTGTCATTCGTGTTCGAAATTTGACTCGACTCAACGAATCTGAAAACAAATTGAGTAAATATCTTATTAATCGGTGCGATTTCACCAACCTAATCTACACTAAAGATATTTAGCCGATCGGCGAAATAAAAAATTGTTCTAATAAAAATGAGAGCAATTTAAGAGCTAAGATAAACTATAGTTTTAAGCTCATAAGAAATTTTCTTATATTATTCAGCGATCCATGTAATTGGCGTTCAAATCATTTCTTTTTCCATGTAAACCTATGAGAAAATGACATCCTGCTTGTATACCATCATTGCTATCTAAACGTTTAGAAAAAAGCAGAGTATTGGAGAATCGGAAGTGAGTTTTGCTTTACCAAACGTTTTACTGTTAATTTCTAACCCGCATATTATTGCGGCGGTTAACGCTCAGCTTGCGACCTTAGACATACACTTATTTCAACAAACTGACCACGCTCAAGCACTTGGCGCAGTGCTTTCATTCAGGCCCGAAATTATTATCTGTGACGAGGAATTTTCGAAAGCTTCGGATTATTCGGTTTTTCATCGGCTGAAATCTGTACATCCGGCACCTATTCTAGAAATTCGTCCTTCAGAATCTGTACCATCTACCTCAAACGATAAACTGGGTATTCAATCAGATCTCATTATCTCCGTGTCAGATTTTGACAAGCTTGACCAACACATACAGGATCTGATTACTCGATTCCCTCTGCCAAAGCCTAAGGTAGTGAAAAGTTATCTTAGAAACATTTCCGTCGGCAGCTTGAAGATCAATCGATACACCAAAGAAGTTTGGCTGGGCGACAAGTCCATTGCTTTAAACGAGCAAGAATATAATCTACTTATTTACTTGGTAATTAACGCTAATTGTGTAATGAATACCGATGAACTGGTTAATTACTTTAAAGAATCCAAATTAGATAAAGACGCTATTGATTGGCATATCGCTCGATTACGTAAAATTTTACGTGACGATAAAAAAGCCCCCAAAAAGATTCGTACGGTCGAAGGCGGTTATCTGTTTGAAAGAGAAGCTTGGACATAGATGCCCGAAGCCTTTTTGTTAAAGTCATTCTCAATAAACAATAAAAAAGCGAGGTAATAACCTCGCTTTTTTATATAGAAACGCTACCACTTACTGCACGCCTAAGAATTTATTACTGTTCGGCCGACTCAGTGATCTCTTCAGGCTCTAAAGCGTCTCCATTTTCGGGTACTTTTTGTTGAAAGAATGGATTACCGAATTTAGGGTTGGTTAAAAATTCCTCGTCGGTTAAAGCCTTAAGAAAAGCCACCAAGTCTTTTCGATCTTGCTCAGACAACTCTACTTGCTTCACAAATTGACTCTTGAAGGGGTTTTCTCTTCCATCGCCCTTATGCGGACCTTCTTTAATGTCGCGACCGCCTTCGGCGTAAAAATCAACGACCTCTTCCAAGGTTTTCATGCTGCCATCGTGCATGTAGGGCGCCGAAACAGCTACGTTACGTAGGGTTGGTGCTCGGAATGCACCCATATCTTGTTTTTTGCGGGTGATTTCATAAACACCCATGTCTTCCTCGGGATACCCACCTTTGCCGTCAATATTGAACATACCAATATTATGGAAAGGTAAATGTTCGTCGATTTCCTCATCTTCGTTAATTGACTGTGTAAAGTTAAAACCGCCATGGCAATGGTGGCAATCAACCTCTTCTGAGAAAAACAAATCCATACCGCGAATTTCGCTTTCATTTAACGCAGAGTCATCACCGGCATTGGTATAACGATCAAAGCGACTGTTGAAAGAAACCAAACTTCGCACAAACGCCGATAACGACTTGGCGATACGATCCATAGTGACTTCGGAATCACCAAACGCATCAGTGAACAGCGGGTTATACAGCTCAGAATTAAAACGCTGCATAATTTCTTGTTCGCGACCGGTGATACCCAGTTCCTCTGGGTCTTCATTGAACATGGGAATCAAAACTTGACGCTCTATTGAGCGAATGTACGGATGAGCCCACGTCAAACTGCGGTTATAACCAACATTCACCAATGAAGACGCATTTCTGCGCAACGAATGGCCGGTAGAGCCAATAGAAACGGATACAGGCTCTGCAAACGCAAGCGCTTGAATATGGCATGATGCGCAACTTTGTGTTTGATTTGCCGACAGTTTGACGTCGTAAAATAAATATCGGCCCAGCTCCACGCGCGCATTGGTCATAGGGTTATCATGTGGAACTGTGGGTGCCGGATAACCCTTAGGCAAATCCCAAACAAAATCACTTTTAGGCTGCTTTTCTCCACAGCCAGCGACTAACACTGCAACAGCGGTTAAAAATATCTTGCGCATGATGATTTACATCGTTTGAGAAAAAATACGACCTCCCTGTGATTCCGCAGCCAAATTCTTGAGCAATGGAATACAGGCCTCATCGTCGGGATTACCCATACAATTATCTTTGGTTAACTGAGCGTTTTCGATTAACCGATCTACATGAATATACACAGGCGCATTGGGTTTAAAGTCATTGATCATGACCTCAAACGTATTTGCATGTGCGCAGCTCTCGGCTGGGGCACGCATCGAAGACGCAGAGTCACAACCAATAGAGCCTAAATGAAAGGCCCAATGTTCGGTTTTTTCTTCGCTAACTTCCGACCGAACATCCATTCGAATAAATTTGTGGCCTAGCTGCCAAGTCCAAAACATGTCGGAATGGTTCAAAGGTTCTTCGGCCAACAAAGGATTTCCGTGATTCAACTCAAATGGAAGCCCTAGAAGAAAGCTCAAGTTAGTTTCACTTTCTAAGCTAACTGGCTTCATATTAACCACCCAACGACCTGATCCTTTGCAGCGAGTACCTAACATTGCTGCTTGGGTTTCTTTGTCGGACTGGTTAATCAAACTCGCCTCTTTATCGGCAAAGCGAATCTGGGATACGTACATTTGCAGAGCATCAAGAACCCACTCCCGGCCATCCATCTCGAACGCTCTACTACAATCAAGCGGTTGTGATCCATAGATCAATTGAAACTCTACGGTCGATACTTTCTCAGAGGAGCCGCAAGACGCTAAAACCGCTGAAAAGACACCAGCACTACTCAGCTTAAACAACTTGTTCATTCCACCTACTCCATTAATCGAACTGAGAATCGTAACTATACGTATAATTTATCAAATCAATAGTTTTATACAAAAATGGATTTTTAAAACTTTTGAATTATGAGCCTAAACAACTAAGTGCACTGCATCGACGCGCAGTGCCACAAAAGATTACAAACTTTTGTTAGCTAAGAGTTAAGCTTTACAGGAATAACATCTTATTGAACGGTCAAACCAAACATAATATAGACATAACTTCGTCAAATAATTCAACATTTAGCCTGAGATCTTGGAAGTTTTAACCTAGTAATTAGACCAGCCAGATTAATGAAAAGGGCGCCAATCTGCGCCCTTTTATAACGGATATTTGCTGCAATTAGATTGCAATGATATGACCGTATATACCGCCGCGCATCTTAAAAAGACAGCCTATTCGGATTATTAAGTATGCGATTTTCCTGCCAAGGATTTTTAACCAAAGGCGTATTTTTTTCGATCTTATCGGTGCTTTTAGAGCTGGCTCCGGCAGCGACAGTCGCACAGCGACCAAACTGCTGATATTGAAGTGCTTGAGCAAACATCGCTTCTTCTGGATCGCCAAGAGCATGATTAAAGTCATCATTTACCACACACCCCGGCAATAACACTGCACCAAGGGTTTGTGAATCTAGCGGGGCAAAGCCGTCGGCATAGTCGCCAAACCCTAAAGCATTGACCGACTGAAATTGCACTGAAAAATAGGTAGTGCCGCAGTTATCCGTTGCATAAAACCCATAGGGTTTACCACAGGTTGTGGTGCCGATTTGAATAACTTCAACGCCTATTCCGCGCAAGCTGTTCAAAATGGATTCACTAGCAGAACAAGTGCTATCGGTTGTTAACACAAACACTCGTGACAAATTCAAAGACGGCAAAGGCTGCCCAGGTGAGAGCGAAAAACCTACGGTTTCATCAAAGAACGGCAGCGGCTCATTAAGCTCCCCGGTGACTGGGTTAAACGTCGGATGCTTATCGTTAAATTGAAGTCGCTCGAATGTTCTGTTTGTGGTCGTTCTCGGGCCCGCAATCATGTAAGCCACCTGACTGGCAATGGCCAAGAAACCACCGCCGTTGTATCTAAGATCAAGAACCAGATCATCGACATTTTGACTGCTAAGCTGATTAAAAGCGGCCACCAGCTCCGCCTCGGAGGTGGCTATGTGATCGTTAAATAAGAAATAACCTACAGCACCCTGCTCGGTTTGATGAACCGACACATTCTGTACCGAAACATTATTGATGGTCTCGGCCGTTAGTTCTGCGGTGTATTGTCGACCATCGAGTGATTGCAACACAAAAACATGCTGCTCACCAATATCATTGGGAGCTAATCCTGCATTCAAGGTAGCAATGCCCGCACTGCTGTTCGTGTTGATATCAACACCATCAATGGATAAGACGCGATCACCTCGCGCTAATCCCGCAAAACTGGCAGGAGTCTGGGGGTCAGTAAAAGCAACAACGATTTCTCTGGGTACTCGTGGCGACAAAACCGCCAATTGTGCGCCGTAGCTGACGGAAATTCCCGTTTGAGACAGGGCCTCCCACTCATCGGTGGGAACCGTGAAATGGAACTCATCTTTGTCTTTACCGGAGGCGGTTATCTCTTCGGTTCTCAGTAATTCAAAATATTCTGGCGTAGTGAATAATCCGGGATCAAGATCGACTACCTCTTCATACCAGTAATAGGTCTCATTGGTCCAAGAGCGCAGCCAAAAATTCTCATCCAGAGTCGAGCCGTCACGGTCATCAAACACAATACCGGTCACAGCACTGGAGCCAGAGCGGGGATTTTCGCACTGGGATTTAAAATTGTCTGAATTTGGAAAAACACCGGCTTCAAACATAGGTGTTGAAGCGCTGGCCACAGTATTGTTTGCACTTGAGGAGCTAGAACCTCCGCCGCCGCATGCCGCAATGGTTAGAGTCAATATTCCCAAACCGGCGCGTAAACTGTGTTTTAAGGTCAGCCTGGAATTCAAACTTTGCTTTTTCATAGCATCAATTTGCCCGATACAAAAAGTACATTCACGCCATCATTATTACTAATATGACATCTCGCTTAGCGTACATCGGGCAATACTTGAACGCATCAGAAATTTTTGTTGCTGTTCCCGAAGATGAGCTCAATTAAGCTTCTGATCACATCATTTAGGCGACGGTTATAGGGTTAGTCTTGAAAAATATCTGCTGCCGGAGTTTTGATAGACCGCCCAGCACAACCAATTCCAGCAAAACGAGCTCTCGCTCGCTCATCCCTTTTTCTCGGCCTCTTCGGCAGTATTGCCACGATGTACTGCTTTCGGATAATCGATGTAACCTGCCGCTGCACCACCAAAGAAACGGGCCGAATCGGGCACTGCGAGTGGCCAATCGTGGAGTAGACGCGCGGGCAGATCGGGGTTGGCGACAAACGGACGACCAAAACCAATCAAATCGGCCCAGCCGTCACGCAGCGCGGCCTCTGCACGCTCCAGCGTGTATTTTCCAGCATAGATCAGCGTACCCCCGTAAATCATCCGCAACGCCTCCTTGAAGGCGACGGGCATGGTGGGAGCATCCTCCCAGTCGGCCTCGGCGATGTGAATGTAGGCCACATCCAGGTCGTCGAGCACCTTGGCTGCGCCGAGATAGCTCGCCTGGGGGGTGTCATCTACAGCTCCCTGAAGTGTCGTGAGAGGTGCCAATCGTACACCCAAGCGTTGCGACCCGGTGACGTTAATAACTGCCTCGACCACTTCGCGCAGCAAGCGCAGTCGGTTGTGTAACGAGCCACCATAAGCATCAGTCCGCGTATTGGCTTGTGAGTCGATGAATTGGTTGATTAGGTAGCCGTTAGCGCCATGCAGCTCTACACCATCAAAACCTGCCTCCAGCGCATTGCGAGCGGCCGCAGCAAAATCTTGCACCACCCGAGCGATTTCTGCTTTGGTCAGGGCTCGTGGCGCCGAGTGCTGCACCATCTCACCGACTCCCAATCTCGGCCCTTTCCCTTCGGGATCAATGAAGACCTTGACGCCGTCAGCAATAAGCGGCGATGACGAAACCGGTGCAGCACCACCGGGTTGCAAAGAGACATGAGAGACGCGCCCTACATGCCAGAGCTGCGCAAAAATGCGTCCCCCTGCCGCATGCACGGCGTTGGTGACACCACGCCAACCTGAGACTTGCTCGGGTGTGTGGATGCCGGGTGTCCAAGCGTAACCTTGGCCTTGCTGGCTGACCTGCGTACCTTCGCTGACGATCAGACCCGCCGAAGCACGTTGGGCGTAATATTCGGCCATCAAAGTCGTGGGCACATTGCCAGCTCCAGCGCGTGCACGGGTCATCGGCGGCATGATGATGCGATTAGGTAGCTCCAAGCTTCCTAACCGGTACGGTGTAAAAAGCATGATTCAACGCTCCTGTAGGGTCTTAGCTGCAACATCATCCGAAACGGTACCCAGCCCCGATAGCAGAGCATCGAGATCGACGGCTTCAGCCATCGCGCGATTGCCTTCATCACCGGGGTGCAGATGGTCACCGGAGTCGTAGCGTTCAGCTATTTTGGACGGATGCGCCGGATCGCGCAGGACAGCATCGAAATCGATCACCGCGTCGAACACGTCGCTGTTGCGAATCCAGCCATTCACTTGTCGACGCAGGTCATCTTTATAGGGTTGGTAGTAGTCGTCTAGCGGCGTGCCGGGCAAGGCGTCCTCGAACGGCGTCAGCGTAGTGCCGATCACACGAATACCACGACTGTGGGCCTGAGTAACTAACTGCCGATAACCTGCTATCAGCGAGTCTAATGTCGGCCGCTGTGCCTCTGGTGCGAACGCTGTACCCGGCCAGGCGATATCGTTGATACCCAACATCACGATGACACTCTGCACACCGGGCTGAGCTAACACATCACGCTCCAGCCGTGCGAGCGCATTGACACCCATGCCACTCGTCAACAGACGGGCGCCAGAAATACCGGCATTAACGACAGCAACACCCTGGTGTGCCAATCGGGCAGCCAAGAAATCGGGCCAGCGACTGTCTGCATCCAAACTGGCACTGGCACCGTCGGTAATCGAATCTCCCATCACCACTACCGTACGCGCAGACTGTTCTGTTTCGACTTGGATTCCGGTCAACAGCGGTCGGGCCGTGGTGCTTTGCATGGCGCGATCGGCATTGCTCAGTGTTACGCTCACCGTCTGATCACCCGGAGCAATCCAGGCGGTCTGGCGTCCATCCCAATGAAACGTGCTCATAGGAGTGACCTCCGGTAAATGGAAGCTAACAACTACCTGCGAAAGATCCGGCGCCATCAGTTCAACCGGGTCACTGACTAACGAAGCTCCGGGAAGAATTGTCGCCATTGCCAGCCCTCCAAACGTCACCGGACGCAGGCTGTCGGCGACCAGCATGCCGTCAGCGGCCGGCCGTGCAAGAGTGGCCTTACCCACAACGACTGGCTCAAGGCCATAGGTGTTAGACAGCACGATGCGTAAACGCTGGCCACCCAAACTGATACGCGCTACCTGGCGCACTGTCTGATCATGCATTACCGGTGGTACGTTGGTAGGGAACAGAAAGTCTGAACTCCAAACGGGTTGCGGACTGGCCTGCCAAGTCGCCACCCAGGTTGGCGCAGCCGCCACCGTAGTTCCGATAGCGACAACACCTCCAACGGCAAGCAACAAGGTCAGCATGGCCGAAGCCAATGTTTTGTGGAGTGATTTCATAGGTTGCTCCTCTCGATGATTTCAAAGTCTTTTGATGAAATAATTATGAGTTAAAAGACTATTTTGAAATAGACTGCCCAAAGGAATATCATTTGTGAGTTGAACTCACCAAAGAGGTGATCATGGCCCGTCTGGAAGTCAATCGATCCGGCGAACTGGAAGTTTTTGTCCGAGTCATCGAACTGGGTGGATTCTCTGCGGCTGCTCGTGCCTGCGGTATGACTCCCTCGGCCGTCAGCAAACTGGTCGCTCGTCTAGAACAGCGTCTTGGTACGCGGCTGATCAACCGCTCCACCCGCCAACTGCAGCTCACTGCCGAGGGCTGCGTCTTTTACGAACGCGGTGTGAGGATTTTGGCCGATCTAGAAGAAGCCGAACGCTGTGCCAGCGAGCACACCGCACCGCGCGGTCGATTGCGGGTGAATGCCAATGTGCCATTCGGGCACCACTTTCTGTTACCACTGGCCTCAGAGTTTCTCGATCGTTACCCCGATGTGACACTAGACATAACTCTGACCGATGACGTCATCGACATCCTAGAGCAACGTACCGATGTTGCCGTACGTACCGGCCCATTGAAAAGCTCGAATCTGGTCGCGCGCAGACTCGGAGGTACACGGATGGTGATCGTTGGCGCACCCAACTATTTGGCTCGCTGTGGCATACCGACTACACCGGAAGAACTGTTGGCTCACAATCGTCTGGGCGCTAACTATGTGCGTGCACAACCCGGATGGCCATTACGATATGCTGGGGAAGATATGGTGCTTCCAGTGACTGGCAACGCCCAAACCAGCGATGGCGAAGCGTTGCGCCGACTGGCTCTGGCCGGTCTTGGGTTGGCGCGGTTAGCTGCCTTTCAGGCTCGTGAAGACATCGCGGACGGACGGCTGCAGCCGGTACTCGAAGACGCTAATCCCGGTGACATCGAGGAGATCCACGCAGTCTACGTGGGTCAAGGTGGCCACCTGCCGCTGCGAGTACGGGTTTTTCTGGATTTTCTAGCCGAACGAGTGGATATAAGTCAGGGTTAAGTAGGCGTCTAACATTGAGCTCGCCTAAACTGTTGAACAATCCGTTATCAGCCCCAGCCCTGCATGCAGTCTAGTTAAACGCTAGAATCACAGTGGAATAAAAAGCTCCGACTTTCCGGGAAAAGTCTGTTTTGTAATCGCTTGCTTGACTGGATCTTCCTTGATCACAGCAGCAACTAGACGTTACGAGATTTTTGCAGTTGATTTTCCAGCTCGGCCATGGCCCCCGGAACGTCAACAGCGACACCCAAATCTTTAAAGGTAGAGCCGAAGGCGTGTAGCGCTCTGAATAGGTTATGAGTACGACACTGTTCGCCCATCTGACCAATCCTTACGATTGGTGGGCCAAAAGAGCCAGCAATTTCGACGCGATAATGAGCAGAGATGTGGGCGCAAATCTGCGAGGAAGTAAGCTGGGCAGGCAGTCGGATGCCAATTACCGAGTTTAGTCGGCTATCAGGTTCTACGAAAAGCTCTAGCCCCATTGTCTCAATACCCGCTTGCAACGCCTTGGAGCAAACCTCGTGGCGGTGAAAACGCTTTTCTAAAGTTTCGTCAATAACCAAGCGCATGGCTTCGTGAAGGGCGAGCAGCCCAGAAACAGGAGCTGTGTAGTGATAAGAAGCTTTGTGCCAAAAGTTAGTGGCTAGATTA
>CALMJT010000014.1 GCA_937864365.1 uncultured Alteromonadales bacterium
TCTTCTCTTTACGAAGATCCATCATTTCACTCATCCAAGGGAATGGGTTCTCAGCACCCGGATATTGTTCTGGAAGACCCAGTTGCGATAGACGACGGTTGGCAATGAAATGCAGATACTCTTCCATCATGGCTGCGTTCATACCCAATACACCGCGCGGCATAGTGTCGCGAGCGTACTGAATCTCAAGCTCAGCACCTTCGAGAATCATTTGAATGATTTCGGCTTTGAATTCTTCGGTCCAAAGGTGCGGATTTTCCAGTTTGATTTGGTTGATAACATCGATACCAAAATTCAAATGCATAGATTCGTCGCGCAAAATGTATTGGAATTGCTCGGCAACACCGGTCATTTTGTTGCGGCGACCCATAGATAAGATCTGAGAGAATCCACAGTAGAAGAAGATGCCTTCGGTCACTACGTAAAAACCAACAAGGTTGCGCAGTAATTCTTGGTCGCTTTCTGGCGTGCCGGTTGTGAAGCTCGGATCGCTCAAACCTCGGGTGTGGGCAATACTCCATGCAGCTTTTGCCGCAACAGACGGTACTTCGCGATACATGTTGAATACTTCACCTTCATCCATGCCCAAAGACTCAATACAGTATTGATAGGCGTGGGTGTGGATAGCTTCTTCAAACGCTTGGCGCAAAATGTACTGGCGACACTCAGGATTGGTCACTAAGCGGTAGATGGCAAGTACTAAGTTGTTGGCAACAAGGCTATCGGCGGTAGAGAAGTAGCCTAACGAGCGCATTACGATCAAACGCTCATCGTCGGTTAAACCTTTAGGGTTTTTCCACAGGGCGATGTCTGCGTTCATGTTAACTTCTTGTGGCATCCAATGGTTTGCACAACCATCAAGGTATTTTTGCCACGCCCAATCGTATTTGAACGGTACTAACTGGTTAAGATCTGCGCGGCAGTTGATCATGCGTTTGTCGTCAACTTCAACGCGTGCAGCGCCCATTTCAAGTTCTTCTAAACCAGGAGCCGTATCGGCTTCGGCAATGGCTTTTAATGCGGCTTCTACGTTTGCCGAAAATTCACCAACATTAGCGGCTGAGGTAGCTTCTTTAGCCACAGCGGTCTCTAGTCCTGCGCCTGAGGCTACGGTTGAAGCTGATACTTTATTGCTTGGTTCTTGAGCGGGAGCTGGCTTTGGTGCTTCAACTGGTTTTGCGGTTTGAGGTTTTGGTTTGACTGGAGTCGATTCGTTCGTGTCGAAATCATCCCAACTTAACATGGTGTGAAAATCCTTTGCCATTTAAATGGTCGGTTGAAGGTACGGATTTTGGGTTGATCGCTCGCCGGCGATATCAAAAAAGTGTGTAACAACAGAATGAGCAGAGTTTCAGGTTTGATTCGATATAACCTTGATTAACTTTGGAGAAATAAGCATTCGTCGTGAAGTTGTCTTTCCTTGTCTGTGTGTACAGCGCACACCAAGAACTATAGGCAATATTGACAGGTAACACAATATCTAGTGGTTTAAAAAAATGTAAACACTAGATATGTACTATTTTTTCACAAGTTATCCACAGGTGTGGACAATTTTTACTTCTAGACGAAATTTTCTGGGCTTTTTGTTAGTACTTAAAAGCACAAGGCAGTGGTCACTAACATAGTCTATTTAGGTGGGGAATAACTTGGTGTGGCGCTCAAATTTGTGTGTTGAGCAAAGTGAACAGCCATTCGGTCATGAAATTTAGAAACGAATCACCGATAATGAATTCTCAAGTATTAGCTACACATACGTGGCATAAACGACCGAACTTGAGTGTTTCTTCAGTGTGAATACTAAGAGTTCAAGTTCTGAGCTACCGTCACGTTATGAGTGAGAAACTCGCTACGCAATTGCGTATTAGAATGTGAATCTAAAAATCATTACAGGCAGGAGAGAAACCTTGCAGGAAGATCAACACCCACGAGTGGTGCGATTGAGTTTTAGTAAAGAGTATTTAAAGTTTTCTGCTGCTCATTTTACGATTTTTTCGGCCACCGAGCGCGAACGTTTGCACGGTCATAATTTTACGGTTGCGGTTGATATGCAAGTATCAGTGGGCGACGACGGTTTAGCCTCTAATTATCGAGTTTACAAAGACGAGCTTAAAAAGTGTTGCGCTGAATTGGATGAATATTTGATATTGCCGCAGTTATCGCCGCATCTAATCATCGAGTCAAACGCTGGCGAATATGTGGTTCAATTTCATAAGGAAACCATGCGATTCCTACAAGCGGATACACAACTCTTGCCGATTAGAAATACAACGGTGGAAGAGTTTTCGCACTATCTGTTAAATCAGCTTCTCTCTACAGAGGTTTTTGCTCCTGGCAAAGTTTCTGAGTTGTCTGTCACTGTGGCGTCAGGACCGGGTCAGTCTGGCACCAGCTCTTGGTCAGGTTACGCTTAATTTTTTGGGCTGATTGATTGAGTAACTTAAAAAATATGTGTGATGTGTATTTGTACGCCGATGCAGAGTACAAATTTGGGTGGCGTGCTAGAAGATGCTTTATTTGAGGAGCCTCTGATTAACTCGTCGCTGATTTAATCAGAGGTTCAAATCGTATGGAACAATTTTAAATTTTTACGGAAATAAAATTTAAAAAACGTATTTTTGTATTACACAAAAATATTTTCTTCCGCTGGGAATATTCGATTTCGAGTATCTTCGGCGTATTTCATTAATGCACCGGGAATCGAAGCGGTTTCTTCCAAAAAGTTTTTGGAAAACTTAGGTGGTTTCTCGGTAAGACCTAAAATATCGTTAATAACCAAAACCTGTGCGTCGGTATCTTTACCCGCACCAATACCAATGGTTGGAATGTCGAGAGATTCGGTAATGGTTTTGGCAAGTGAAGAAGGAATGCATTCCATAACCAATAAGTCGGCGCCGGCTTCTTCTAGCATGCGCGCGTCATTATAAATAATTTCAGCTTGTTGCTCGTTGCGACCTTGCACACGAAAACCACCGAATTTGTTCACGTATTGTGGCGTTAAACCAATGTGCCCACACACGGGAATGCCTCGGTCGGTCAACATTTTTACGGTTTCAGCAATCCATTCACCGCCTTCCAGTTTTACCATGTGCGCGCCGGCCTGCATGATTCGCGTGGCATTTATCATGGCTTGTTCGGGTGTTGCGTAAGACATGAAGGGCAGGTCGCCCATGATCATAGATTTATTGTTACCGCGTCTTACAGCTTCAACGTGATAAATCATATGCTCCATGGTGACAGGAATAGTGTCGTCGTACCCTAAAACTGTCATTCCCAAGCTGTCGCCGACCAGCAGTAATTCTATGCCGGTCTTCTGTGCCATGGCTGCCATAGGTGCATCGTACAGTGAAACGCAGACAAATTTATTGCCCTCGGACTTCATCTTTCTCAAGGTGGTGATGCTAACGGGTTTAGTAAGAGCGGACTCTTGTGTGGGTTTTCCGTAGGGCATGATAGTTTCCCATGTATTCAATCAATAGTGTCGCCGGTGTAGGGCGAGTTGTAGATGAGTTTCTCGCTTTTGACGCAAAACTCAATAACTATTTTGTGCAACTTTATTCGCTGATGTGGCGAAGATTGATTGCGTGCTTGCTTAACGTTAAAAAAGCTTAGAGCAAATAATCAGGGTATTAATCAAAGCTTATTTTAAACGCGGTTTTAATAATTCTAATTTTTATAGGAAACTCTGATTAACCTAGAGTTTCTCGCGACACAAGGATGTGTCACCAATTTCAAGAACGGTAAGTGATTGAAATTGTGAAGAAATTGAAAATCGCATTGTCAATTTCTGTCCTCTGATTAAATCAGCGACGAGTTAATCAGAGGTTCCTATACGGTTATATGGAGTATTTATTGGCCATATATTGGTAATCTTATGTGTTAAAAATTAAGCAGCGATATATTGTCGAGCTGTCGTAATCCCGCATTACCAAGGTTTTTTTTGAGTAAATTTAACGGTGTGCCATCGGGTAAGGCAAGGTTATTGTCGATATCCAGCAACGGAAAAACCACAAAATTTCTTTCGTGAAGCCTCGGATGCGGAACCGTAAGAAAATCTGATTGAATCACCTGGTTGTTAAATAGCAACAAATCAAGATCCAATGTACGCGCACCCCAGCGTTCAATTCGCACTCTACCGTGATCGTTTTCTACCGTCTGTAAAACGGTCAACAATTCAGGCGGTGAAAGTTCGGTGCTAATTTTTAGGGCCGCATTGGTGTAATTGGGTTGGGCAGGGCCAACGGGATCGGAATCATAGACTTTAGAGCATTCAAGCACCTCAATAGAGAGATGCTCGGAAAGTTGTTTAACCGCAGAGGTTAGTTGTGCGATGGGGTTATTTAGATTAGCGCCAAGGCCAATGTAGGCAGTATTCATAAATTGAAAAACATAGCCGTAATCAAACTCAATTATTAAAAACGCTAGAGTTTATTCGTTAGCAGGAGGGTAGTAGTACAGGGTAAGGCTGCGTTTTTTTCCGTAAATTATTAAGCCAAGAGAGGCAAAAACCGAACAGAGCGCGCCTAAAAATAGAGACAAAAATACACCAGCCAGCGGCACTATAAAAAGCGCCTTGATACCTGTTACAGGTTGTCCTTGCATGTAAAAATCCAGCAAGCCGACAGACGCTAAAATACCCAGCACTGAAAACAAAGGAATCATAAACACCGTTACGCCGACGAAAATGATTTTAAAAACAGATTTAGTATGCAGCCTTTGAACGCTTATCGGCTGCATGGATTTCTGATTATCTGACATGAATAACTCAACTAGTTTACGTCAGGAGAATTTGACGGTGATTTGCGTCTTGGTCGACGTCGAGAGTTAGAGTTGTTTCTGCCTCTACTGTGCTGCTCATTAGCCATTTTTTCACGATTGACATCGTTAGCATTTTGAAAATCCGTCCACCATTGGCCCAAACCTTGGTGATCTTCACCCGATTGCTCACGTAACAGTAAGAAATCGTAGGCGGCACGAAAACGAGGGTGCTCCATAATTCTGAAGGCTCGCTGGCCTGCTCTGCGGGGTAGTCGCGCTTGTAGGTCCCATATTTCACGCATGGTGGTGCTGAAGCGCTTTGGAATGCTGATAAATTGGCATTGGCGCGATAACACTTGTTGATAGGCCTGATGCGTTGCTTCTGCTGGCGTCAGTTTCTCAGTCTTAAGAGTTTCTATTCGAGCTTCAATTTCGGGCCACAGTAATACGGCATAGATAAAAGCCGGTGTTACGCGTTTGCCTGATCGAATACGAGTATCGGTATTTGCCATGGCGTTTTCAAAAAAGACGCGGAAACTAGCGCGGGCTTGCACTTGTTCTGCACTGCCGGGAAATAACTGGGCAAATAAGCCAAACTCTTCGAGTTTGTGAAAAATGGGTAAGCTGTAACCGGACATAAACAGCTTCAAGCTCTCGTCCCACAATCGAGCCGATGAAACCTGTGTGATTGCTGGAGCCAACGACTTTATAGGCGCTGCGGTTTTGGATTCGATGGTAAAGCCGAGCTTGGCCGAGAAGCGAACCGCTCTGAGCATTCGAACAGGGTCTTCCTTGAAACGCGTTTGAGGATCACCAATGATGCGCAGAGTTTTGTCGTTAATATCGTTAACGCCGCCGGTAAAATCAAAGATTTCGTTAGTAATTGGGCTGAAATAGAGCGCGTTGACGGTGAAGTCTCTGCGTCTAGCATCACTTTCGATATCACCAAAGACGTTGTCTCTGAGTAACATGCCATCTTCTGATCGAGAGGAAAGCTTTTGATCCTCCTCGCCAGTATGGTCACTTCTGAAGGTAGTAACTTCAATAATCTCGCGGCCAAATCGTACATGAACGATGCGAAATCGGCGGCCAACGATTCTGGAGTTACGAAACAGCCTGCGAACTTGCTCGGGAGTGGCGTCTGTAGCGACATCAAAATCTTTAGGATCGCCATCAAGAAGTACGTCGCGTACACCGCCGCCTACTAAATACGCTTGATGATTCGAATCTGCAAGGCGTTGAATGACTTTAAGAGCCGCTTGGCTGACTTTTTCAGATGACAGATTGTGATCAGAGTTTTTGTAAACTGTTGATTTGGAACTGTCTTTAGCCCCAGTGAAGAGGTTGATTAACCGTTTTAGCATGCGTATTAAATTAAATGACCGATACCGTGAGCGCGGCGCTTGGCTGTACCTATAAAGGAGTTAGACGCCAGTAAAAATAAGTGGGCGAGTGTATCACGTGGTTTTATCTGGTGGAAATTATCGGCAAATACAAATGAAGGAATTGGTTAAATTAGGCAGGTGTACAGACGAAAGCAAACCGGGAGAGTAATCACTCCCCCGTTTTTAATTCGGTTGTCCATAGTGTGAAAGTATTTGGCATCCTTGCTTCTTAGTTTCGCATTTGGAGGAATCGCCTCCAGTTTCAAGTTTAGTTGTTGTTGGTATTTATTATTAATTGTTGTTAATGAATTTCTTTTATTATTATTTATTGTTGTTATTGTAATTTCTGTTTTAGTTATTATTTATTGTTGTTATGTAAGTTGTTATTTATTTTTATTATTTATTGTTTTTATTATGCTAGCTATAAAGCATTCGCTGTGCCAGTTTTAAAATTGATATATTTATCAATAAGTTACAAATTTTTGACACCTTGTTATCTCATTTCGCTATTTTCAATTCGTTACCTATTATCCCGTAATCTGTTACCTCATCTTGAGCGGGGTAACACTTTACGGCGAGTAACAGGAGGTAACTTTTTCAGTAACACTCCTAGTTCGATAAGCTTAGTCCATGTGTTGTGAATCGCACGTATTATCGACTGTGATTGGCAATTGACTTTTGTCAAGGTTGGTCAGTATGAAAATTGATCAAATGGCGTTGATCGAGAAGTGAAGGAACAAGGACTGAGAACAGAGAAAGAATCTGAAGGGTAGATAAGGGGTTGGAATGAAATGAAATGCGAATTGCGAGTCGTTTAAATCTACGACTCGTCGCCTATTACTTTGTGGCTGAAAGTGTTTTCTTACGCTCGATGCCAAGCTTTTGGCGTCTTTCCCATAAACACTTGCGGCTAATCCCAAGCTTTCTTGCGAGTTCGGTCTCACTCATGGATTCTTGGTGTTCTAGTACAAAATGCTGGAAATAATCTTCCAGCGATAGATCTTCTTGGGGATCTGTTCCGGGCGTGCTGACGCTTTTGGGCCTTAAGGCTTTGTGGGAATACGGTGATAGTTCATCGTCTTCGTAATTTTCCGGTGTGTCTGTTTTGACCAGATCGAGATCGATACCTAATATTTCGTAGGAAATATCCTCACCTGGCTCGCTTAAAATCACCGATCGCTGAATGGCGTTCTCTAGCTCTCGAACATTTCCTGGCCAGTTATAGGTACTGATGGCTTGAATGGCTTCGGGGCTGAGTTTTTTCTGCTCCTGGCCCATTTCATCGCAAAATCTTTCAAGCAGTGCTTCGGCAATGGTAACCACATCTTTGCCACGCTCTCTCAACGGCGGGAGCTGAAGTTGAATTACGTTTAAACGGTAATACAAATCTTCTCGGAATTTTCCCTCTTTAGAGAGTTTTCTAAGATCTCTGTGCGTGGCGGCAACCAAACGCACATCAACCTTGCGTGAATCAATGGCACCAATGGGGCGAACTTCGCCTTCTTGGATAACCCGTAATAGGCGAGCCTGTGCCTCAAGTGGCAGCTCGCCAATTTCATCTAAAAAGAGCGTGCCTGTATCGGCAGCGGCGACCAGCCCTTCGCGAGTGGCGGCGGCACCGGTGAACGCGCCTTTTTCATGACCAAAAAGTTCAGATTCGATAAGTGTTTCAGGAATTGCCGCGCAGTTGACGCTGATTAAAGGACGCTCGGCTCTTGGACTCATAGAGTGTAGAGAGCGGGCAACCAATTCTTTTCCCGTACCGGTTTCGCCGTGAATAAGCACTGTTGCTGGCGTAGGGGCTACCTTAGCAAGTTTGGCGTAGAGCGTTCGCATGACCGGACTTGTACCAATCATGCCTTTCACGGCAGTAACTGGGCGGTTCTTTTTACCTGCCGATGATCGGTCGACCTTACCAATGACTCTTTTAACGGCCGCGACCATTTCGTCGTGATCAAACGGTTTGGCGATATAGTCGATAGCACCCATGCGCATAGAGTCTACCGCTGAGCGAAGACTTGCATAGCTGGTCATGATAAGTACAGGAACGTCACCGGAAAGCTTAATAAGATCGGTACCGGGTGCACCGGGTAGGCGTAGATCACTGATAATAAGATCATAATCTGCCAACTGAAATTTAGTAACGGCCTCTTTTACAGAGTTTGCTTCGCTAACGTCGTACTTATGGCGAGACAGCAGCTTACGCAGGGCCGTTCGGATAATGGCTTCGTCTTCAACGACAAGAATCTTGCTCATAGTCCATCAACTGGCAGTTAATACAAAGGAGGTTAAGTTTGCGGTGCCTGCGCAATAGATTCAACCCTATTCGGTATGCGAATGATGAATCTCGTGCCGGATTGTGTACTTTCGTGCACTGGACTTTCAATTTCTATGCTGCCACCGTGTTCTTGAACAATACTGTAAACCATGGCTAAACCCAAGCCTGTGCCTTTTCCGGGGTCTTTGGTCGTAAAAAACGGTTCCAGCACTTTTTCCTGATCTTCTTTTTTAATGCCTTCGCCTCGGTCGGTTACCCAAATCTCGATAAAACGTTCGATCTGGGCAGCTTCAACTTCGATCTCATCGAGGGGCTGGCTGGCGTCGCGGGCGTTGGATAACAGATTAATGAAAACCTGAATGAGTTTTTGCTCGTCGCCGTTGATGATCAATTCGGGATTAATTTTGTTGGTGTAAACGACTTCGGTGTGGTCTTTCTGTAAAGACAATAAGTGAATGGCTTCTTCGGCGCACTTGTGCAGAGGAATAGGATAAAAACCACTGCCTTCAAGATCACCCGCTCTGGAAAAGCTCACCAACGATTGCACAATTCGGCTGATGCGATCGGTTTGAGACAGAATTTGATCCGCTGTTTCTAAGGTCTCAGGATTTTCATCTTCGTACTTAAGATTTTGCGCCAGGCAGGCAATACCTGTGACCGGGTTGCCAATTTCATGGGCAACACCTGCTGCCAAGCGGCCCACAGAGGCAAGGCGTTCGCTGTGCGTTAACTTTTGCTCAAGTTTTTTCAGTTCGGTAACGTCTTCGACAAGAATCACTTGACCATCAACACCGTCGTAAATGGACGGGCTGCTCAAGTCTGCCTTGTGCAGATTGAAAAAGTGCTTGGCACTTTTAAGTTTGATGACCAAGTTATGTTGGTGGCGTAAATCGCTTTGGCAAAAGTCGTACAGAAGATCGCCCCAGGGCTCAGGCAGATCTTTCAAATGTGAACCGGTAACACCACTGGCTTCAATGCCGGTGATCTCTTCCATGGCTCGGTTCCACATCAGCACTTCTAAATCGGCGCCCAGAGAACACACGGCCAAAGGCAGTTCTTGCAACGTGTTACGGTGGTAACGGCGTAAGTTATCCAGCTCCGCCGATAAACCCGTGAGTCGATCTCGATAGCGATGCAGACGCGACTCAATGAGATTGATGTCGGTACTGCCGTCTTTTTCGGGTAATCGAAAGGGCAGGCTTTTGTCGACTACGCTTTTGGCGGTTGAACGACCCATGACTGCGGAAAGGTTCGATTCAAGCCGATCTCTGAGTCGGCGCAAGCTATAGGGCCTGCGCTCAGAAAAGTTAATACCTAACTCTTCAAGGGCTTTGTTGATGTGCGCTTCTGCCATGGTTGGGCCAAGTCTTTGGCTGAGCCGGTCTCGAATTTCTTCGCAGCTGTGTACGTCGAGAATCACTCGAACCGGATGACTTAATTCGTCTTCGGTACAGAGCGAGGCGCTAAAGCGTTCTTCGGCGGATTGCTGAGTTAGCAGTGAACCAATCACAAATCCGCAGCAATTAACGAACAGAGAAATAAACGCAACCTTGTCCCAAACCTCGATGCCCACCGAAACCGATCCAATAACCGGGAGTGTGTAAACCTTAAACTCTAGAAGGGTGGGTAATAACAGTCCTAACAGGCCAATGATAGAGCCCAATACAACTCCAACCATTAACCCAACTCGGTTGGCTCTTGCCCAATAAGGTGTTGCAAATACGGCCGGAAAAAACTGCAAAACTTGGATGAAAGCAATTAAGGCAAGATCGGTGATGCCTTGTCGGCCACGCAATGACAAGAAAAATAGATACGCGGTGGCAAAAATAACGCAAATAATGACTTTTCTAAGCCTGATTAATTTTAATCGCAGGTCGAGTTGATTACTCAAGGTAGAGAACGGCAAAACGATATGGTTTAGCGTCATAACCGTACAGGCGACTGTAACAGACACTAAGGCGCCTGTTGCCGCAGAAATACCACCCAGATAAATAAATGCCGTGATCCAATCTTTCTCTAACGCTAAAGGAACGGCTAAGGTGAAATATTCGGTGGGTGACTCTACACCTAACGATTTCCCGGCCCATAAGATCGGAAAAATAGGGAAGGCCATAACAAATAAATAGCCCGGAAATGCCCACGAGGTGATTCGCATTGAGCGCGCTATGGGCATATTCACCATGGAAGTTTGAAAAATGTGTGGCATCGCTAAGGTGGCTGTTAAAAATACCACCAACAGTGCGTAAGCGCTTTGGTTTGGGTGGGCATTATGTAAGGCATTAAACGCTTCGGGATGTGCGATCAACCAGTTGTCTATTTCCGAAAAACCACCAAAAACGCCAAATATCGTTAACAGACCAACTGTAATCATGGCGGCAAGTTTGATGAGTGATTCAGCCGCCAGAGTAACGAATAAGCCCTTGTGTTTAAGTCGGCTGGCGCCGAATGTGAGAGTAAATACGGCAATGCCCAGGCAATAGACAAAGGCGATTACATCTTTGGTGAGCGAATTATTATTGCCGTTATTAATGTCATTAGACGAGGTCACAATTGCTGTGGTGTCGGCGATTACTTGAATTTGCACTGCCAGCAACGGTAATAATGCCAATAAACTTAAAAAGGTAACGAGAATACCAACGGGTTGGCTGTGGTATCGAAAAACCAAAAGATCTGCCAGCGAAGGAATTTTAAATCGACGTGTTAATTCTGCTAAAGGCGCTAAGGTTACCGGTGCAAACAAAAATAAAATGGCAGCACCAATATAAAAGCCCAGTGCACCCAGTCCAAAAGTTTCCGCCAATTCCACCGATCCATAATAAGACCAAGCGCTATTGAAAACGCCCATCGATAAGATGTAAGTCGCGGGATGATTGATAATGGAGTTTGGAATCCACTCTTTGTTGGTGGCGTGGGCGACGAAGAACATCAGTCCCACATAAGCGATCATTAACGACAATATTGTGAAAAGGCTCAGCGTCATGGCTTATGTCCTTTTTCACGCTGCAATAGGAATGCAACCACGATTACCACAAACCACACGATAAAAGAGCGATACCAATTGCCGGATTCACTTTGAATCCAAGAGAAAATCGCCGGAGAAAAACAGGTAGTAATGAGTAACAGTGAGATTAATAAACGTTGGGTTAAGGTTGATTGATGCATGGCAGCACAGGTCTTAAAGTTATTATTAATTTCTATAGGAAACTCTGATTAACCCAGAGTTCTCAATGACACAAAGATGTGCCGCCAATTTCAAGAACAGTAAGTGATTGAAATTGTGAAGAAATATGAAATTGCCGGGCCAGTTTCTGTCTTCTGATTAAATCATGGCTGAGATAATCAGAGGTTGCTATAGCGTACCAAAGCTTTGCATGGGACGTATATCGAAGATTTAACGCGTATTTACAGCTGTTGATTGGTGTTTCTTCGACTTAGCTAAAAATTAGCAATGTAAAATACAAACGCCAATTTCTTTATAAATCCAGTA
>CALMJT010000015.1 GCA_937864365.1 uncultured Alteromonadales bacterium
TTTGACAGACTAGAAATTGTACCGGTGATTGTATTGGTTACAGATAGTCCAGTAAGTGATAGAGTATCACCAGAACCAACGCTTAAGTCGACTGAATATGAACTACCATTTGAAGTATCAATTGTCAGAATACCAGTACTAGTATTATAAGTTACATTGGACACACCAGCAACAGCTGTAGTAGTTACTCCAGTAACCAGGCCATGTGCATTAACTGTAATAACCGGAACAGCAGAGGCAGAACCATATGATCCAGCAGTTACGCCAGAAAGTTCAAGGGCTGATGCCTCAATAGCACCAACCTCAATGTTTGTATTTCTAATTTTTGTAAGTGCCATATTTTATACCGTCACCGTAATTCGTTGTCCTTTAACGGTTGTATTAGAGACATTAGCTGGAGTAACTAACAATCTAACATAACCATTGAATATATCTGCAGAAATAGTTCCAAGTGAAGTATTGGTGTACATAGTACCATATTCAGTGATCCATACATCGGTATCATTATGCATGATCAGCACTTCAGTTACATGGTAATTAGAACCATTAGTCATTTGAACTAAGTACTTAGCAGTTCTAAAATCTTCTTTTTGGAATTTATCGACTAGTTGTTGAGCTGTTGTTGAGGCAACTGTTGAGAATGGTCGAATTGCCGTGGTATCAACAATTGAAGCTTTTGATAATGATACTACTTCAACATGGCCACTTGAAACTGGAGCATTTAGAGTAATTGATACCCCATCACCAGCACTAAAGTCTGGGCCCTTAACTAGACGAATACCGTTATAATATACTTCTACTTTTTCAATGTCATAGTCAAGAACAGCGCCATAATCATCTACGCCTGAAATCGTCGTCGTAGAAGATCCAATTGTATATACGTAAGAATAATAATCTCTTACCTGAACTGCCGAAGTTACTACTGAAAATACGCGTGCTTCAATCTCATCGCCGACACCTGGAGCAGCTGATAAAGTTAAAACCGCGCCTGAAAGAGAATAGGCATCAACTTGCTGTTGTACACCATTGATGGTGACGAACACAAAATGATCAGCCTCGGGAATTCTTGATAACGGGAAACTTGTAGTGGAACCGTCGCCAACAAATGTATCTACAGAGATTGCGGTATCGCTTAATGGCTCGCCTCTTAGACGAACGATCTTCTCTGGGTTTGTACCATCATCAACTTTAAGATATACAAAACCATCTGCGGTGTTGAGGGCAAGTTCACCAAGCGCCAGCGACGAAGTCGCAGGAATCTGCCCTGCTACATTCGATCTTTTATGTTGGAGTACTGTTGCCATCGATTACGAATCCTACTTAATTGTACGCTTGTTCTTTATTCTTATCCTCGTACTTCGCCAGTTTACTCTTAAGACTTTCAATTGATTTAAGAGCTACTGTATACTGAGCATCGAGCATAAGATTCTTGTTTATTAATTCACCAATCATTCGATTCTGCTTTTGAATATATTCATTCATAAGTTCTTTTTGATCGAAATCCATAATCACCTCATATTAAAATCCAGATACACGAACTATTTATCCGTGTATCTGGAGCGCAGTTCAATTAGTAGGTACCGCAGTCGATGTGGCCAAAGAATGGAACCCCAGATGCATTCATCTGTAGGATCTGTCCTTCTGTGCCATAAGGTGTAACTTGGTCTTCTTCAAGGAAACCAAGATCACCATTACCATCTACCCAAGGTACTGAGTTGGCAGTATATTGACCAGGCTGGAATGTGATTGAATCGATAAGAGCATTACCGAATTCTACATCACCGGCTGCGCCTGAGAATACTTCCGATACGTTGGTAGCATCATCAATAAACTTGAAGCGAGATGCTGAATCATCCCAACCAAAGAAACCAACCTTAGCGGCAGAACCATCATGCCACTTGAACTCGATACCACGATCTTTATTATCGTCGGTAGTTGGAGCAGTGTCGCCACCAAGAGTAAAGACTGGATCATCAACAGTAATAGTTGTGGAATCAACCTGAGTGGTTGTACCCATAACTTGTAGGTTACCATAGATAACAACGTTACCAGTTGGAGAACCTGCACCAGTTTGACCTGGATCAAGATAAAGATCGCCAGAAGTTGTGGAGATCGTATTATCTGCGATGTTGACATTATTAACTGTTAGACCAGTTGCTGTATCCATTGTGGCAGTAAGAGTACCACCAGTAACAAAATACAACGTATCGGCTGTTGTGCCAGGAATAACTAAGTTAGGAGTTGGTTGAGCAATGATGTATGTGTTCTGATCAACGTCAATAACACCACCAAGGCCTTGCCATGCGCCATTCGAATAACCTTCATACTGGCTGGTAGTCGTATTAAAACGAATTTGGCCGGTTGTAGGAGTTGGACGCTCTGAAGAATTACCAACAGGAATTCTTAATGCAGAGGTTGAAGAAATGATAGTCTCACCATTCGCAGCAGGCTGAACAGTAAGAGCACCAGTTGTTGTAGAGATTGTATTTGCATTGATATTAATGTTATCAATGGTAGCTTCACCAACAATGGTTAGCTTATCATTTACAGAATCAAACGTGAAGTTAGGATCATCAACCAACTCACCGTTTGCACCAGCAAATACGATACGAGTAACTGTCAGATCTTCAACGTTCAGGCTAGCCAGAGTGGCCTGGCCATCTACATCAAGAGTATCATTTAGGTTAACTGCACCATCAACATCCAAAGTACCAGTTGTTGCAACATTACCAGAAGCAACTGCAACGCGGAACTTATCTGTCGTATCAGTACCAACCTTGAAGGTAGTACCATCAAAAGTGAAGTTAGAATCGTCTTCAATTTCGCCATTAACACCAGCGATAACGATACGATTGTTAGTTAGGTCTTCAACATTAACGGAAGCCAGAGTAGATTGGCCATCAACGTTAAGAGTGCCTTGAATTTGAGTATTACCAGAAGCAACTTGAACAGTTAGCTTACCTTGGCCAATGTTGAATTCAGTTCCATCAAAGGTGAAGTTACCATCATCTTCAATAGCACCACCAACACCAGCGATAACAATTCGGTTATTTGTCAGGTCTTCAACAATTGCGGAAGCCAATGTAGCTTCAACATCGACGTTAATAGAACCAACTAATTGTAGGTTACCGGTAGCTCCAGAACCTGTGTAAGTAAAACCGGAATCATCGACTAGTTCACCTGTGGCACCAACGTAAACTACTCGTGTTGTTGTGAGATCTTCAACATTCAACGAGGCAAGTGTTGCTTGAGAATCTACATTTAGAGTACCAGTGATCTGGGTATCACCATCGACCATGAAGTCGCCAGTAAACGTTTGATCACCATTAACAGTAAGAGTGCCGTTAACTGTGGTATCACGAGCGGTGATAATAACATCACCAGTAGTTCCACCAGGGATAATTTTAATATCACCGTTGGCATCAGAAGTTTGATCGACAGAGATGGTGTTACCATCAACTACACCAATTTGAATGTTATCAATTCGGAGTTCGTCAATCTTCTTATTGGCATCAACGATAATACCTGAAGAGGCAGTAAGTGTACCATGCACATGATCTAAAAGATCCGTGAAGTATTTACCACCAATAATAGCAACATCGGAAGATAGGCCATCAGTCTCGGTACCAGTACCGATGAAAAGTCTATCGCCATTGTTGTTCTGTGCACCAGCGTAATATGAATACGCTAACTCACCTGTGGCGAGTAAACTACCACCTAAGCCGTCGACTGGTGCCTTGTCGAGGTTGGTGTTTTTAATTTTAATGACTGTAGCCATTAGTATATGCCTCCAATGATTCTAAGGTCTGGGTTTTCAATCCGATTGGTTAAAAGAAACTTCTGCGCGGCCAGATCATAAATTAGCATAGCGCCGTTATCCAACGCAGCTGAATCAACGTCAACCAGATCAGTCAACTTAACACCAGCACCAACTTCTACGGTTCTGGCTCTAACCTTTGCTGTTTTATTTATAGTAGCTTTAATGACTGCCATTATACTGTCCTTGTAACTCTAGCAGTAATCTCAACCTGTCCTTCAACCACACGCGTAATGTCCCCGGTTTCAGATTCTACGATTTCAATGTCATAGACGTATCGTCCGGCTCTCATTGTTGATGTGACTGAATTGGGCAGCTCTAGGTTAATCTCACCTAACGTTGGGTTGTTAATAGTGAGAATAAAACTGTATGACGTGGCAGAAGTATAAGAACGTCTTATTTGTCCACGTGCTGTAAATCCGGTTAGATCATAGGGAAGACCATTCGATCCCTCAACTGTTACGGTTGAGAAATAATCGGTTCCTTGATCAATTGTTAGGTTTGCGTAAACGGCCATGTGTTAATTCCAAATTATGGTCTATGGATTTAGTATTATTTATAAGAAAAAGAATGCTAAAAGACCGTTTACAACAATTGATTTTTGTGATATAATTATAGAGTCAGGCTGAGAGAGGGGGAATACCTTTAATTCAATATCAACAGTCTTTCAATATCATCAAATAACTGAATACGAGCTTCAATTGATTCAATAGCAGCATTCTCTGCTTCCATCAGTTTGATTGGATCATTATCAATAAAATATTCTACTAGATGCTCCGACATTGGGCCATGTTCTTCTCCATCTACTTCAATGTGTCTTTGAAGGTAGTAATGAAACTTTGGAGCAGATAATTCATTAATGTTTAATTGATTTAGGATTCGAGTAAACATCGATGGAATAACAGTTTCTCTTCCATAACAAAAAGATGCTGCAGCGCAATGTGGTCCTTTATTAATTGTCTTAAAGGTAACATCCATAAACTTAGATGCTGGTTCAGAAAATGAAGCAAATACTGGATTTGATCCTCTGTCAATCATGTTAATAAAGTTAGTAATCTCATATGTTGATGCTCCAACTTCGTACATTGATTGAAGATACAAATCAAAATGAGATATATGACCACCATTCAAATCAACATCAGATTCTTCGCATAGAACAATCTCATTAATCATTCTAGCTAATTCTGTCCTATTGCCTTTATTAGGAACCCATGTACCACCTGATGGTACTATATTATGCTGAATAGATTTTAGAATACTCATAAAATCCCATACCGCATAGACGTGATGAGACATGAATATACGTAAATCATCAAGTGTTTGAATAGTATCAGTTACAAGAAGAGAATGATTTTCTAATTGTGCTTTCTTCTCTAAGATTCTATTCTTATTTAATTTCATCTAAGCCAACCTTTAGCAATTTCACTTCTTGACCAAATAATAACTTCATTGCGGCTAGTTGAATATTACCCCACCAAACTTTTTCAAATGCACAATTCATATAGAATACTTCATTTGGAAATTTGATAGGACATGAACTGCCACATAATCTTTTTACTGGGCATCCATAACAATGGTTCTTCTTTCTATCGAGATCCATGTTAACAATCTTAATGCCCTTAATATTACTTATATGGCCTGAAATAAACTTATCTGAAGTGTGAGGACACAGTCTAACATTTCCTCTAATATCGAGTGAGAGTATATCATTTGAATCTGCGCCGCATTGAGCTCCATAGACCATTGGTGCTGCTTTAGTTAAAAACTTCGCATAGGCATATACACCTTCAGGGGAATGAAGAATATTACTACGAAGTAGAGTATTTCCTTCTAAAGATTCTTGTATGAACCTCTGCATAATTGAAGAGAATTCTTTTAATTGCTCTCCACGAAGCATATGATTGGCTGAATTCTGAGAATTTGTTTCATCATAATTCTTAACTGGAATGTATGTAACTTTTACATCACCAAAGTTTTTACGAAAGAATTCATCAATAGCAAATAAGTCATAATTAGTAGATGATACTACAGAACCAAATCCAACCTGTACATTTGGTAGAGCCATTAGCTGTCGAATAATATCGACTTTCTTTGGATTCTTTAGAATATCTTCACCGCGTAAAGATTCTTGACCAGGCCCATCGTGAGAGACATTGATCAATACCATTGACTTTAAAGTCTTAAAGAAATCAACGTGTTTTTGAACAAATGGAGATCCATTAGTAGAAATAAAGAATTCTCTTCCGGGTTCATCTACCAATTGCATAATGCGCATCATATCTTTCCAATAAAGGAAAGGTTCTCCACCCCAAAGTTCTACTCTTTTAAGACGGGATAGATCTAAATTATTTTGTACTTGTTCGACGAATGTTTCAAGATGAAAAGATTCTGGTCTTTCATTTGGGTTACCAATATCTTTTTGCATGCAATATGAGCATGAATAATTGCACGCATGACCAAGTAGAACACGAATAGCAACAGGGTTATTAACCTTTGTATCTACACCGTGATTCTTTGATTCTTCACGATACCAATCCAGAGACAACTCTGGCGATAAACTTAGTTGTTCACCGCCAGAATTATAGATTTTATTCTCGTGTGAATCATAATAAAATTGCTGACCTGAAGCCAGTTCAAATAACGAGTATGACATTTAATTAGTTATCTGTCCATGAGTGAGAGTGCGTTTGAATTGAATTGGTAGAATTTGCTAGCACATTATGATCATAAGCATAAATTAGATTTCCGGCATATACCGTATTACCAGTGCCTACCCCGGCACCTTCAGTTGATTCATATGTAGAATCAGTAGAATCAGTGTTTCCATACTCATGGATTTTGCTATAATCGTTTAGCCCATGAGCATGACCACATACGCTATTAATCATATCACGAAGATAATTTAAGTGATATGCTTCGATCACGGTACCCGAAGAAAAATATGCTCTGGCCTGATCTCTTTGGCCTGTGCTAATATTACCTGATGGCCCAGCAGTTGTTCCTGTTCTTGATGCCATTTTAAATGACCTCCTATTATTCTTTTACTTATTTATATTCGACAATAGGTACAGGCTTTTCTCCATTAGGTAAATACAATCCGACTTTGGTTTTTCTAAAACCATATTCAATTAGAGTTGAAGCAAATTTAGTATTTGATGACAACATAAACTCTGGGATAAAGTTATAGTCATAGTTCAACTTAAATTCTTGAGTTGTTTTAAAATAATCTAAAAACTTTTCTGCCGTGCTATTCCAAGGTTTCATATCATTAATTGCTTCTTTATAATATTGAAGCTTACCTTTAATAACATCATACAAAAAGTTCTTTGGATTAAAAGTTATTTTAGTGTCATAATGAAATGGCATATCCGAATAACTTGAAGCATCATCATAAGAGAAATAATATCTGTCATTGAATAGATGAACAGAAGATCTATGAATTTGATATCTTCTATTTTCATCAGAAATTACATAGCAATTCTGGTTATCAAATTTATCGATGTCATATCGATTCACTTCATTAGTTCTAAAATCTTGATGAACTGAAAATACTACATTATATTTTACAAGAAAATCAATGACTTCATTAATGATTGGTGGATGATTATATTCTGGTGTGGTTCTAATAATCTTTACATGGCCAATAGAATATTTGGATGCATAATCACGAATAGTAGAAAAGAATTTTTCTTTATTTACTGAATTTAAAAACTCTTCAGAAATAGTAATATCTGCGATTCCCTTTAAATCAATATCATTGAGCAATATATTCTTATGCCCAATAATAGAATTGTCAGTCATTCCAAATTCAAAGTTATGACCATGCTCTTTATACCATCTATAAATTTGCGGAAAGTTTAATTTCAAATATCTAAAATCATCATCCGTACGAACCGAATAAAAGTTTTTGAAAATAGAATACCAATATTCAGTATCTGCCTCTGTGATTTTATCTGGTACATTTAAATGATAAAACAATTTACCATATTCTAAATTGTCTTTAATATAACACACCTTACATCCAGCATTACAATAATATTTGTATGTTGGAGAAAAATAGAAATCATATGATACACAACGAAGGGCATCTTCTTTTAAAAAGTATGTCCCATGATGTTCATAATTGTGAAAGTCATTCCCGTTCATTAATACCAATCCAATGCATTAACGTTGGTTTCTTTTTTAACTCATGCAAATGAGCAACCATTAAGTTAATTATTTTGTAAAATTCTATACACGCGCCTGATGGAGTTTCATCGAACATTTTATAAAGATATTTTAGACCACATGCATCTCGTGATACGCATTCACGGCATTGCGGTAGAATATATTCTTCCTCTGAGGAAACTCTATATAGTTTAGGTTCACCTCTCCATTGGCCAATTCTAAATTCAGTTCTTTTATATTCAAGATAATCAAACTCAGGATATATGTATCCATCTGGAGAAAGAATCAATTTGCCATGATTATTTAGATACCGTTTATCAATTTTGTCATAGTTACCATCAATATGAATTTGAATGCCATTCACGTACATGGTATGAACAAATCTCATTAAATCAACGGCGAACCATTTTAAATCCATATCATCGATTAATACTTTAAACTTTCGAGCACCTCTATGATGTCTTAATGGAATTAGATTTAAAGAATTACAATTTGCTTCGCGCATATCTCTTAATACCGCGTGAATAGTATCATGATGGAATGCGCCTGGTAAATTAGAAGGAATGACAAATTGAAATAACATCCCGGCATTATTATCTCTAACAATCTTAGAGATTAATTTTAAATCAATCTTTTCTCTATTTACTTCTTGGTAATTAAAGTCATAGCTTAATGTAATTCTTAATTGAGATCCCCACTTCTTAAAGAACCATTCATTATCTTTTATTAGAGAACCATTGGTAGTAATAAAGAATAAAAAGTCTTTATCAAATAATGGCTGAATTCTTTCTAATAATCTATCGATCCTTTGAATATAAAGAAATGGTTCTCCACCATGAAAAGAGATATTCTTTAAATCTTTTGCTTCACGCGCAACCAATTCGACAAAGGACACAATATCATCTTCGTCTTTAGTTAATAGGTTTTGGGATCCAATATCTTGCTTAATATACTCTCGATCGCAATATACACAATCGAAATTACATGTATCCCCAAGATAGATTGTTACTACATTAATGCCAGTAAAATCTAACTTTGAAGGAGGATAATAATGGATTGGAGATAGAAGCATATCACAACATCATTTTCAACATCAGGTAAATTATCTATAGGCATTCTACGTTGGGTGGCCAATAGTTCATATGTATCTTTTACTGGAATAGCAGGATCTAATCCAAAATCAGTCAAAACCTTTGAGATATAATCAAATCCATCTTGTTCTAATCTAGGTAAATGAATTTCGTTTACATTTCGCCAAAACATTTTATGATATACGTCTCTTTGAAAATCGAGATACAGTTTAACAATTTCTTGACACATGTCATCTGGTCTAAACATTTTCTTAGAACCAGTATCTAAATTGCCAGCTGGGCATTGATAACAATAATTTTGTAAATCACAAGATCTGCATTTTTCTTCCATCACAAACATTTTATTATATTCTGATTGGAATTTATGATACCGATCTACATATACTTTATCTTTGAATATATTACCAAGGACTGTATCTCCGACTCCTGGAACGCCCTTCATATTTGTAAAGAAATAACATCCCGAGAAGTCACCAGATGCGTCAATAGCAATCATATCAGAGCCGACCATACAGTTATTATCCTGCTTCTGCCCGACCCCCTCTGAGAACTTCATAATGACATCTGGATATTTGTGCAGCCTATCAAAGATTTGTTCTCTTAATGTATTCCAATTTTCATCAGACCACTTAATATAGCCACGTTGAGAATCAAGAACTAATGGGTGTACAATAAAAGATCTTACTCCCATTGAATATAATCTATCAATAAACTCTCCAATTGAATGAGAAGTTTCTTCAGATAATGTTGTACGAATAACTAACCGTTGTGGTTCATTACCCAATAAGCTTGCAACCTTTGGGATTAACTTTATAATTGACTCCATTTGTTCTGGAGTAATTTGTCTATGATCAACTGCTGAATCAAAAGTGTCCAGCGATAGCATCATATGAGTATATGGTTTAGAAAAATATAACTCAGCAAATTCATCGTCCATTAATAGACCATTTGAACACATAGAAATATATGTGCCAGAATAATTAGAATAGTGGTCATTTAACTCGGCATCATATTCTTGAATAAACTCTTTAATGAGTTGTTTATGAATTAGAGGTTCTCCACCAAAGAACTGAAATGTTTTATTCTTTTTATCATTAATCGAATTCAGCCAATCATATGCGGATTTTAAAGATTCTTTTGTAAAACGCCCATAATCTTTTCTATGCTGTTCATAGCAATAAGTGCAATTCAAATTACATGCATTCGTTAATAGAAGATTCATATGAGAAAGATCTTCAAACAAATGCGATACCTTTGAAAATTGAGAAACTGTTTCTTCTTGCACGGGCACAATTGAAATGAGCTTATTAACTTTAAATCCCTTTGAGATGTTAATAAGCTCTTCTTTTGTTTCTAATTGTCCATTATTTAAAACCACTGAAGCTTTATGCGCTTCAATTCTTTTCTTCAAAGAATCAGTCATAATATAAAATCCTATTTTTACAGACTACCGCGGCCGCAATTACATTGGCAATTAGAAGTATAATCATCAGTAAAATCGTGCGTATGATCTCTCAGGTTATCTAAGATATCAATCATTTGACGAAACGAATCTGCTGTAATTGTATTCCCAGCTACCTTTGCGCTAACTGCGCCTGTCGACGTTGTTTTAGTTGTCGTGGTATCATTACCCATTTTATTCTCCTATGACGATATACTCAAGGTTAGTATATCCCGCAGTCTCTACGTTATTGTATTTATCGTTCAACGAACCGGTTTGAATTTTAAACTGAATATACGAAACATCTTTATTGGTAGTAAAACTATATTCATTTTGATTTTGTTCATATTGTAATGGTGAATTCACGTCAACAGGAAACTTTGGTTTCTTATCATACTTAAGATTCAATAAACTATGATTGTAAAGATTGATCTTAAACTTTGTATTCTTTTTCACGAATATGTGGTTATCAACAATTTTACAGTTATCAAATGACGGTTGAATCAAATACTCTTTCAATGATGTGTCATACGTATCTAAAGTCATATACACGTGTTTGTTTGAAAACCCATCTTCCAAATGTGGAACAGATACTAAATGTGGATTCAACGTTGCAACAATAATATTAGGATCTTTTAATTGTCTGAAGTTAATATATGTAACACAACTCAAATAATCATATTCTGGATAATGAATACCAGTCTCAAGATCAACTAATTTATTATCAAAGTTTCTTCCATATAAAGATGACTTAGCAAGAGATATTGCTCGTTCTTCATATTTTGGAGTACCCGTAAAGAATAGTCCTAATGATACCCATTGGTAATTTTTAAAATAAGAATAAATTAAATCTAAATCTAGCGTCTTACATAGTGTATTATTTAATCCAACGTCTGGATATAAATGAGGTTTAATAATTAATGCATGATCGGGATTAACTTCGCTCTTATTTGATTCAATTACAAACTTAAATGCTTCATTTTCAAATTGATCTAGTAATTGGCCTTTAAGCTTTTTATGAGAATCTTTTAAGTACTTGCCAGGAATTTCTTTATAGTTTACAGGTGGATACCATGTTTGAGCGCCTTCCAAATAATCGGAAGAACTCAGAGCCACATTCATATTTTGAAGTGTCGATTCCCAAACAGGTGGTCTCTTTGAAGACCATATAAACATCCAATTGATCATAATGATTTAATAATTTCTACAGCTTCTTCTTTTGTTTTATTTTCAATGAATACATCAAACTTAGATTTGTTTTTTACTAACCACTCGTTATAAAATCTCATTACTTGAACGGCAGATTCTTTCGATAATCCTTCATGAGTTTCTAAATGTTCAGTGTCAAAATCTTCTTCAATTGCAGCATAGCCAACAAACAAATCAAATCCTTCTAATTTTTCTGGACAAAATGTTAGTGGCACTAAAATCTTTCCATCATTTTTATACCATACGCAACGATTAAACATTTTCATAAATGGATCATGTAATTGCGATGTCATAAGAGAAGCCATAGTATCAATTACACCTGCTTGTCTCTTTTTTACAAACTGATCGTATGATCCATATTGATTAACAATATAACTTTTTACGCCATCTAAAGCTGGAACCATTTCGGAATAACAGCGTTGAATTGTGGCAATAGTATTTTCTGTTTCATTTACTTGAGAAAATATATAGTCAATTACATTATCGCATTCGGCGGTTGCTGACAATTGAATTTTAGTTAACATGCGTAACCTCTACATTTTTGAATAAAGAATATACTTCGTATTCTGAACAAATTGAAACAAAGAATCGTTTAATTCTTTCTTCCATAGAATATTTGTGCCATTCAATTGGTACATTCATAAAAGATATTGTTCTGCTAGTATCTCTTGGGGTATTAATACAGTTAATCTTTTTTAACTCTGATCCATTAATCCAAGAATACCAATCATATTTTGATTCAAATGAATTCGGATTTTCCGGATCATGATCTAAGAAAATAACCATATTGGCTGTCCATTTAATAATGTCATCCATTCCTTCATCATATCCAAATTCATTTTTAGCCCATTCGCGCAATCCTGAATAGTAACTGTTTCTATTTATATGTACCGCCAGTTTATGATGACGGATAATCATAGCATAACCATCAAGAGGTTTTGGCAGTTTATAATCTTCAATATCATCGACATAATCTGATTTTATTTTTCTCATTCCTTCATCAATAATATTCTTAAAAATACTTTGTTGATGAGGCGGTAGATAGTCATTATTATTAATGAATGTATTCCAATAACGATTATAAAATTTAGAATGTGGAATCCCCATAACCTCGGATGCATATCTAGAAATATAACGAAGGAAACCCTCTACTTCAGTAGAAGAGATAATACGATCCATCATAAACATTTCAAACCATTCTTCTGGTGTATATGAATATGTACCAATTACGATATTAGATGGAATAATGAATTCATCTTTATAGATTAAACTCTTTGATTGCTTAAACTCTGGTCTTTGAACATGCTTAATTGATAATGTCTTTATTTTATGTTGTTCAATATATTCTGGTTTAGCCGCAGGAGTTGTTGGTAATAGATGCCAAATATATCTAGTTCCAAATGTTACTTCAGGGCACATAATATCAAGAGCGTCATAGTAATCTTTAATAGTTGTACCAGGTAACCCAAGAATTAATTCAAGTCTAATACGAATATCTTCATGCGATTTTCTTAGTTCATTATAAGATTCATATTGTTCGCGCCATGGAGTATCAGTTCTTTTGATATTATCCATTACGCTTTCATTTAAATCCTGAACGGAAACTTTAAACTCATCGATCATTTTTGCTTTTGCAAAAATTCTTTCTATCTCATAGACGTTATGTTTATTCTTTTTTGAAGGCCCGAACATATATGCAAACTTTGGATATCCATATTGTTCTTTATGCAAAGCTATTGATTTAGCAATATCAATATCACGTTCAACAATACCAAAGTTTGCATCAGTCAATCCAATAACATCGGGTTTAATTTCTTTAAATAAAAATTCAAAGTCTTCTAAGATATATTCAAGAGGTTTAAACGCAACTTTTGAATTAGTGCCACCACCCCATTCGCAATATGTACATCCATACGGGCATCCTCGAGAAGTTTCATACATTGAAACTAGATTTTGTCGTTCAAGTAATGCTGCGGTTTTTCTATCTTCTAGATATTCTTTGTTTCTAGAAAAGATATTTCTGGGCCATTTAAAATCTCTTTTACTAAATGGTACGTTAGAAGAGAAACCCATTGATTTCAAATATGGAACTTTAGACCAGTCTTTATTAGTTTCATATTGATGCAGGAATTCATTTAAAAAGACTTCTCCATATCCATCAGTTTCACAGCAAAAATCTACATAACGATGAGCAATAAAATAATCTGGTCGAGAATACTCTACATGTGGACCACCCACAACAATAGTGACATCTTTATTTGCTTTTTTAATTGCTTGCGCTACTTTATATGATAACGCATGATTCCAGACATATAGTGATAACAACACTACATTTGGATTTTGAGACAGAATAATTTCTACAATATCATCTACTGTATCATATTCAGAATTAGATAAAGGATAACTCCAATTCCACCTAACGCTTCCTTGGTAGTTATCCTCTACGTATGACTTGGCCGATAGCCAAAAGTAATCATAACCAATATTTTGAAGAGGGATTGAAAAATTGATATAAGATATATTCATCAACACGCACCATAATATGCTTTCTTATATCTATTAGAGAATCACGGCTTCAATAACTCCATCAGTACCATCTTCCAGCGCAATACCAAATACATTATTTGAATGCTGAACTGCCGCACAAGCTAGACCATTTTGATATGCCTCGAGGCGCTGTCCCTTGCGAACTGTTCCAGAAATACGAACTGGTACTCGTCCTTTCAGAGCGATGTATGTACCACCTTCCAAATCTTTGTTCATCATGAAAGCTGGATTTTCGGATACAACACCAATTGCGCGATCACCAAAGTTTGCAGCAGTAACTTCTTTCTCGCCACCGACACAAACTACTGTTCCAACTGGATACTCTTGATCTGCCAAATATTTTTCGGCCAAGTCAGCGTATCGGGCTGATGTTGCTGTACCAGAGAAAATACCTGTTGAAAGAGTATTTGTTGCTGGGTTATAAGACATACCACCATCATTGTAAATACGACGTTGAGTTGAACCAATCTCTGAGAAGTTTACGTAGTATGAAGCATTTGTTGAATCATTACGTTCAACATATGTGT
>CALMJT010000016.1 GCA_937864365.1 uncultured Alteromonadales bacterium
ATTTTCAATTTCTGCCCTCTGATTAAATCAAGGATGAGTTAATCAGAGGTTCCTTAAGCCTATTAGGCTCAAAAACATGGGTTCAAAAACAACAGTTAATAATCACCATGACGGATAATAACCTTCCCAAAATGTCACCCGAGACGGAATCAGATAATCCGCAAGCGCACATTAAAGCTCTTACCGTGATTCGTGTTTTAGGTTGGGCGAATACTTTAGCGTTTATCATCCTATTAATAACGGCGAAAGGCTCAGCTGAGTGGCATTCGCTTGCCACGAATATCACAGGGGTAATTTGCATCGCTGGCACAGCATTTTTATACGGATTTTCGGCGAAGTTCTTTAATAATACCGAAAAAACCGAGCTAATCAGTTATTTTAAACCCTATCGTTTGGGCACAATGATTTTGATTTTTGGTGCGTTATACGTTTTGGGCATTCGCTACTTGGGTGGTTGATCTTTGCTGATACTGGTTGTGTGAGTCACAAATTGTAGAATTTATGCGACAATGATCAGGATTAGCGTTTTGTTATTTCATTATGAAAATTATTATTCTTGGAGCTGGTCAGGTTGGCGGCACTCTTGCTGAAAACCTAACGAACGAATCCAACGACATTGTCATTGTCGATACCGATGAAGCTCGGCTGCGTGAGTTGCGAGATCGTATCGATATTGGTGTTGTTACCGGCGAAGCTTCGCATCCGCGAACCTTGATTCAAGCCGGTATTGAAGATGCCGAAATGTTGATTGCCGTTACCAGTAACGACGAAATCAACATGATCGCCTGCCAAGTGGCGCACAGTCTATTTAATACCCCCACCAAAATTGCTCGCATTCGCCAACGCGCCTACCTCGATAAGCCTGAACTCTTCAAAAACGACCGAATTCCCATTGATGTTTTAATCAGCCCAGAGAAACTGGTCTCGGACAATATCTATCGTTTAATTCAGCAGCCCGGCGCGCTACAGGTTTTGGATTTTGCCGACGGTGCGGCGCAGCTAGTGGCGGTAAAAGCCTATTACGGCGGGCCGCTGGTTGGGCAAGAGTTACGTTATTTACGTCAGCATATGCCTGCGGTTGATACGCGAGTGGCGGCGATTTACCGACGCAATCGCGCCATCATGCCGGAAGGCTCCACGGTTATCGAAGCCGACGACGAAGTGTTCTTTATTGCCGCACGCAGCGATATTCGCGCGGTAATGAGTGAGCTGCGCAAGTTAGAACGTCCGTACCGACGCATACTCATTGCTGGCGGCGGTAATATCGGTGCTGGTCTTGCGCAACAGTTAGAAAAATCCTACGGCGTAAAAATTATCGAATACAGCCGTGAGCGCAGCCAGCATTTGGCCGAACAGTTAACCCATACCATTGTTTTACACGGCAGCGCTTCCGATCAAGATTTGCTGGTGCAAGAAAACATCGAAGATACCGATGTGTTTTTAGCGCTCACCAACGACGACGAGGCCAACATCATGTCGTCGATGCTCGCCAAACGTTTGGGGGCACGTAAGGTGATGGCGTTGATTAACAATCCAGCCTATGTTGATTTAGTGCAGGGCGGTGAAATTGACATTGCCTTCTCTCCACAGGTTACCACCATCGGCAGTTTGCTCACCCATGTTCGCCGTGGCGATATGGTTAATGTGCATTCCCTTCGCCGTGGCGCGGCAGAAGCCATCGAGGTTATCGCTCATGGCGATGAAAAATCATCGAAAGTGGTTGGAAAAACACTGGATACCATCGATCTACCGCAGGGCGCGACAATTGGCGCTATCGTGCGTGAAGAAGAGGGCGTTCCCAAGGTGATTATCGCTCACGACGACACGGTGGTAGAAAGCGGTGATCACGTAATTGTTTTCTTAGTTGATAAAAAATTCACCCGCGACGTAGAAAAACTGTTCCAGGTTGGATTCAGTTTCTTTTAGCGTTCATCTGCAAAGGCAAAAACAGTAACTCATGCATTTTGGCGTAATTTCTCGGGTTTTAGGCGTGCTTTTGATGCTGTTTAGCTTAACGCTAATGCCGCCTGTGGGTGTGTCTTTATGGTTTAACGACCAGAGTTACCCGGCTTTTTTGCTCGCCTTTCTTATCACCTTTTTTACCGGATTTTTATTCTGGTTACCGTTTTATAACCTCAAGCAAGACCTTCACACTCGCGATGGTTTTATCATCACGGCACTGTTTTGGTTTGTACTGGGGTTGTTCGGATCGCTACCTTTTTTATTCTCGCACAGTCCAAACCTGTCGTTTACCGATGCATTGTTCGAATCCCTATCAGGATTAACCACCACCGGTGCAACGGTGATTACAGGTTTGGATGATCTACCTAGGGCTATTTTGTATTACCGCCAGCAGTTGCAATGGTTGGGTGGTATCGGGATTATCGTGATTGCCGTTGCCATTTTGCCGATGTTAGGTGTTGGTGGTATGCAACTGTATCGCACCGAAGCTCCCGGGCCGGTTAAAGACTCAAAATTAACACCGCGCATCACCGAAACCGCTAAGGCGCTGTTTGTGATGTATTTTAATCTGACGCTGCTGTGTGCTTTGAGTTACTGGGCCGCTGGCATGACGTTGTTTGATGCCATTGGCCATGCCTATGCAACGGTGGCCATTGGTGGATTTTCCACTCACGACGCCAGCATCGGCTACTTTGATAGCCATTTAATCATGGCGATTTGCATGGTGTTTATGGTGCTGTCGGGCATTAACTTTGCGCTGCACTTTTTTGCTTGGCGTGAGCGCCAGCTTAAGCATTATTTGAGTGATCCCGAATGCCGCTTCTATTTAAAAGTGATTGTTTTTGGCATGGCGGTGACGGTGTTTTACTTGGTGATCACTAATACCTATTCACCCACCGTAGCTTTCTGGCAGGGCAGTTTTGAGCTGGTTTCATTACTGACAACCACCGGATTTGGTGTGGCCGATTTCAGTATTTGGCCAGCATTCCTACCGTTTTTCTTGTTCTACATGTCGTTTATGGGCGGATGCGCGGGTTCCACCGGTGGCGGCATGAAGGTAGTGCGTGTGCTGCTGGTGTTAAAGCAGGGAATGCGTGAACTGAACCGACTGATTCATCCCAATGCCGTCATCAGCGTAAAGTTTGGCAACAAAGCTGTGCCCGATCGAATCGTCGATGCGGTTTGGGGATTCTTCGCGGTGTACGTTATTTCGTTTATGTTTATGTTTTTGCTGTTGTTGGCAACGGGTTTGGATTTTCTGACATCGTTTTCGGCAGTTGGCGCTAGCATTAACAACCTAGGGCCGGGGCTGGGTGAGGTGGCTACCCATTATCGCGATATTCCCGATACCGCGAAATGGGTGCTGTGTTTTGCCATGTTGCTGGGTCGTTTGGAAGTGTTCACCTTGTTGGTACTCTTCTCGCCCATGTTTTGGAAGCGTTAAACCTTTTGACGGAAAAACAAGCTCAAGCTAAAAAGCACTGCTGCACTTAACACGATTGAAGGGCCAGCTGGTGAGTCCCACCAGTAAGAAGCAGTCAGCCCGCCTGCTACAGCCACGATACCTACAAGGCTTGCCAAAACCGCCATCTGTTCAGGGGTTTTGCTCAGGCGACGACTGGCCGCAGCGGGAATAATCAGCAGGGCCGTTATCAATAAAACGCCTACCACCTTCATAGCAATGGCAATCACCAGCGCCATTAACAACATTAAAAACGTTCGAACCTGAAACACATTCACGCCTTCAACTTTGGCCAGATCTTCATCGACGGTGAGCGCCAATAGTTTGCGCCATAAAAAGCACAACGCGGTAATCACAAAAGCACTTACCGCAGAAATGGTCAGTAGGTCGGTTACGTTTACGGCCAACAAATCGCCAAACAAATACGCACTTAAATCGATACGAATGCTCGACTGCAAGTTTGCGATAACCAGTCCGAGAGCAAGGGTTGAATGCGAAAGAATACCCAGAAGTGTGTCGGTAGCCAGCACTCGTTTTTGTTGCAGCATGACTAGGATTAACGCCAGCAACAAACACCCGCAGGTTACGGCAAGGTTTAGATTAATCGAGAGTAACCAACCAAAGCTCACACCCAACAGCGCCGAATGAGCAAGCGTATCGCCAAAGTAAGCCATCTTGCGCCAAACAATGAAGCAACCTAAAGGGCCTGCAACCAAGGCAACGGAAATTCCGGTTAAGATCGCCAGGATTAAAAAGTCAGGCATGGATTAGGTTTCGCTCTCGTGGGGGTGATCACAAATACCATTATCATGACTGTGATCGTGATGATGTGTGTAAATCGCAACGCCGGCGTCGGTTTGGCGGCCAAATAACTCTAAAAACGCAGGATCATCACTGACATTTTCAGGATGACCCTGGCAACATACATGATGGTTTAAGCAGACAACGGTATCGGTTTGTGCCATGACCAGATGTAAATCGTGGGAGATCATCAACACCGCACAACCAAGCTCGCCGCGTAAATCAGCAATCAATCGATAGAGCGTTGATTGCCCGGCAATATCAACGCCTTGCACGGGCTCGTCCAAAACCAAAAGGTCGGGCTTTCTTAAAATAGCACGAGCCAGCATTACGCGCTGTAATTCACCGCCCGATAACTGTGCCATAACGTGTTTGCCAATATCGGGAACCTTTACCCGCTCTAAAGCCTCCGACACTTCTGCTTTATTGGCGCCGGTTAATGCTAAAAAGCGTCGTACATTCAATGGCATACTACTATCAAGGCTAAGTTTTTGCGGCATGTAACCCACCGATAAATTCGGTTTAGTAACAATACTGCCTGAGTCAGCATTGACTAGGTTCAGCAAAATTCTGACAAGAGTGGTTTTACCAGCGCCGTTTGGGCCAATCAGAGTTAGAATTTGCGCCGGAAGAATTTCGATATCGACTTTATCGAGAATGATTTTGTTGGCGCGTGAGAAACAAATGTCTCTAGCCTTGATCAGTGGCTGATCGAGCGCAACATTGGAAGATTGCAATTAAAACTCCTAAAAACTTGGCGGTGAGAGTGACTTCGCCGCGACAGGTGGCGTATCTTAGACCATTTCCACAACCAGTGTTTAATTAGATTAACGAAAAGAAAGTAACAGGGAATATTCACCTTTGAGTTTGTTATCCAAAATGTTTAACCACGCTTTTCGTGTGTTATTGAGCGTCACTTTAATTGCACTATTTTGTGCAAAGGTAAATGCTGGGGAAGCTAAGCCCGTTGTTTTAGCCAGCAACCAGCCTTTATATTTGTTGCTGCAAGAGCTTTTACAAGATCGCGCCGTCGTCACTCGACTAATGCCGTTGGGTGTAAGTCCGCACGGTTTTCAAATGAGTTTTTCACAACGCAACTCGGTTGCCAAAGCCGATACGGTGGTTTGGGTCGGTGCGAGTTTGGAGCCGTTTTTGTCGGGTGTGTTGAGCACTAAAGACAACATTAATACCAGTCAGCTAACGGGTATCGTATGGCCGGTAGGTTATGCAGAGAGTCATGTTCATGAAAATCACGATCAACACGATCATGGCGCCTATGACCCTCACTTGTGGTTAAACCCCGATAACAGTCTGGTTATTGCCAAGGCGGTGATTGAACATCTTAACGACAATGAGTTGCTGACAGCCTCAGACAAAAAAGCGTTAAACGAACAATATCTGAGCTTCGAAGCGTCCATTCATCAGCTCAACAATGAACTTAGCCAGCAATTACAACCTGTTCACGACGTGCCTTTTGTGGTGTTTCACGACGCACTCGGGCATTTTCAGCAGCGATTTGGTTTGCAACAGTACCAAGTCATTACCAAAACACCGGAGCAGAGACCTGGCGCAAAGCATCTTGCAGAGCTGCGTAAAACACTCACTCATGCACAGTGTTTGCTGGTTGAACCCTATTACCGACAATCCCAAGCGTTAAGATTGCGCGATGAATTCGCGTTAACCATGGTTGAAATTGATATCCTAGGGCAAAACGCAACTAGCTATAGTGATTTAATAAAAACATTGGGACATCAATTTCAGCAATGTTTAAGTGCTAAACCCTAGTTTACAGCGCGATCCAAATACGCTTTTTTATCCGATCTACATTTAAGTTTTAAAAAATATTATGGCAGACAAGACCCCACCGTTAATTCTCATTGATGGCTCATCTTATTTATTCCGTGCTTTCCATGCGCTTCCACCACTGACCAACAGTAAGGGCCAGCCAACGGGCGCCATCAAGGGTGTGGTTAATATGCTGCGGCGTATGGAGAAAGACTATCCAAACAGTCCCGTCGCGGCCGTGTTTGATGCCAAAGGCAAAACCTTTCGTAACGATATGTACTCCGAGTACAAAGCTCATCGTCCGCCAATGCCCGATGATTTGCGCAGCCAAATAGAGCCGCTGCACAACATTATTCGAGCCATGGGCATTCCGCTGCTTATTATTGATGGCGTAGAAGCCGACGATGTCATTGGAACCCTAACGTCCCAAGCTATTGAGCACGGTTTAGAGGTGGTGGTTTCCACCGGTGATAAGGACATGGCGCAACTGGTGAACAGTCACGTCACCTTGGTTAACACCATGACTGATACAACCATGGATATCGCGGGTGTTGAAGCTAAGTTTGGTATTCCACCGGAGTTAATCATTGATTACCTCGCATTAATGGGTGACAAAGTTGATAACATTCCGGGCGTTGCCGGTGTTGGCGAAAAAACCGCGTTGGCTCTGCTGCAAGGTTTGGGCGGTTTAGATGACATCTACAACAACCTGGAAAAAATCAAAGAGCTTTCCTTCCGCGGTGCCAAAACCATGGCCCAAAAGCTCGAAGAGCATAAAGAGAACGCCTACCTTTCTTATCAGTTAGCGACCATCAAAACCGATGTTGATTTAGACATCACCTTGGGTGACTTAAAACCCGAACCAGAAGATCATCAAAAACTGCTTGAGCTATTTACCGATCTGGAATTTAAAAGTTGGATTCGCGAGCAAGAGAACATTATTGCCAATCCACAACTTGCTGAAACACAAAACAACAACGAATCGGAGACAAGCGCCGCAAATTACCATGTGGTATTTGAAGAATCTGAATTGGATGAATGGCTTAAAAAACTGAGTGCGGCCGACATCTTTGCGTTTGATACCGAAACCACCAGCCTAAATTATATGGAAGCACAAATCGTTGGTGTTTCTTTTGCCATTAATGCCGGTGAAGCGGTCTATGTGCCGTGCAGCCACGATTATGTGGGGGCGCCCGAGCAAATCTCCAGAGACGTATTGCTCACCAAACTTAAGCCTTTATTAGAAAACCCAGCACTTAAAAAAGTGGGGCAAAACCTTAAATACGATCGCAGTGTATTGTTGAATCACGATATCGATTTACAAGGTATCGAGTTTGATACCATGCTCGAATCCTACGTTTTAAATTCCGTCGCGACACGTCACGACATGGATAGCCTTGCGGAATTTTATTTGGGTAAGCAAACCATTCATTTTGAAGATATTGCTGGCAAAGGCGCTAAGCAGCTGACCTTTAATCAAATTGAAATCGAAAAAGCAGGCCCATACGCTGCCGAAGACGCCGATATTACGCTGCAACTGCACCAAAAATTATCGCAAGAATTAAGTGACGAAAAATCACTTGAGAGCGTTTTGAAAAATATCGAAATGCCGCTGTTACCGGTTTTATCAAAAATAGAAAGAACCGGTGCGTTAATTGATACTGATTTGTTGCAAAAGCATTCCCAAGAATTAGAAGTTCGATTAAAAACGCTAGAGAAAGACGCCTATGAAATGGCAGGCGAAGAATTTAATCTGGCGTCGCCCAAACAATTGGGTACAATTTTATTTGAAAAACTAAACATTCCGGCCATTAAAAAAACCAAAACCGGAACGCCATCAACCGCTGAAGATGTTTTACAAGAATTAGCATTGGATTATCCGTTGCCAAAATTACTGCTGGAATATCGCGGATTAGCAAAACTTAAATCGACCTACACCGATAAATTGCCATTAATGCGCAACGAAAAAACCGGCCGGGTGCATACCTCTTATCACCAAGCGGTTACCGCAACCGGTAGATTATCGTCGTCCGATCCAAACTTACAAAACATTCCAATTCGTAATGCCGAAGGCCGACGCATTCGCCAAGCGTTTATTGCGCCCGAAAATTATAAAATTTTAGCAGCGGACTATTCGCAAATTGAATTGCGTATTATGGCGCATTTATCCGGCGACAAGGGTTTATTGCATGCCTTCCAAAATGATTTGGATGTGCACAAGGCAACCGCGGCAGAAGTATTTTCAACCTCGGTTGAGGCCGTTAGCAACGATCAGCGTCGCAGTGCTAAAGCCATTAACTTTGGCTTAATTTATGGAATGTCGGCGTTTGGATTGGCAAAACAGTTGAATATTGGCCGCAACGATGCTCAAGGTTATATCGATCGCTATTTCGAAAAATATCCCGGCGTTGCCGAATATATGGATGAAATTCGAGCCAGTGCTAAAGAGCGCGGTTACGTAGAAACCATCATGGGACGTAGGCTGTATTTACCGGAAATTAATTCCACCAACGGTATGCGTCGCCAAGCCGCCGAACGCACAGCGATTAATGCGCCTATGCAAGGCAGCGCCGCCGACATCATCAAAAAGGCCATGATTTTAGTGGATGGCTGGTTGCAAGATAGCGCTACCGATGCACGCATTATTATGCAGGTTCACGATGAATTGGTTCTAGAAGTTGCCGAGAGTCAACTGGAATTCGTGCAAGAAAAAGTGTGCGCAATTATGTCATCGGCGGCTGAATTAAGCGTGCCTTTATTGGTAGAAGCCGGATTTGGAAATAATTGGGACGAAGCCCATTAATTAAATAACAAGATCAATTTAGGAGAGATTTATGAGCATCACAGTTTACGGATCGAAGCCTTCTCCATACGTGCGTCGTATCAGAATGCTGTTGCAAGGCACTGATTTTAAATTTGAAGTTGTCAATGTTTACGACGATAAAACGCGGGCCGAATTTGCAAAATTAACACCTATTCGCAAACTGCCAATTTTAATTGATGGTGATAAAACGATTTTTGATTCGCACGTAATTGCTAATTACTTGTTAGAAAAACTGGATTTACCAAAACCAACGCTGGATCAACACAATTTAATAAGCGCAGTCGACTCGGTAACCGACGCGCTGATTATTTTATTTTTGGGTAACAACTCAAAATTGGAAACCAGCAAAGACGTGTTGATGTTTAAGCTTCAGCATGAGCGTATTCCAGATAGCTTGGCATGGTTAGAAACACAAGCAAAAGATGGTGCATTTGAAGAGCTCAACTACGCAACATTGTGTTTGATTACACTCATCGACTGGGCCGAATTCAGAAAGTTATACTCCTTCGACAAATACCCAACCTTGTTGAGCGTTCGTGATCGCTTCGCCAGTGAACCCGTTGTTACGGCAACAGCGCCCGAATAAAAAAATTGCTCTAAAAAATTACTTTAAACCAACAGAATAAAATGCCCTGAATTACTCAGGGCTTTCTGTATCCGGCGAGGTCTCGATATCTTTGGTTGGTATCGTCAACCATTTCGATAAAACACTTTTCAATTCCTCAACGCCTTCTTTTTTCAGAGAAGAAAAAAGTTGGGCTGAGATTAAATTATCGACATCGGCTTCTTTTAAGTGTTTGCGTACATCTAATAGCGTTGTTTTCGCGGGGCCTTTTTTGAGTTTGTCCGCTTTGGTGAGCAAAATATGGACAGGCATGTCAACTTCTACCGCCCAATTGATCATCATGGTGTCGAACTCTTTCATCGGTTGACGCACATCCATTAGCAGTACTAATCCTTTTAAACTTCTCCTTTCACGCAAATATTGCGATAAATTTTTGTCCCACTCTTTCTTTACTGCTAATGGAACCTTGGCAAAGCCGTAACCGGGAAGATCCACTAAACGCTGTTCGTCCGTAATGTTAAAAAAGTTGATCAGCTGAGTGCGACCTGGGGTTTTACTGGTGCGTGCGAGTTTGCCGTTTCCTGTTAGGCAATTGATGGCACTGGACTTTCCGGCGTTGGAGCGGCCGGCAAATGCTACTTCAGACCCTTGTTCAGGCGGACAAGTAGCGAGAGTTGGTGCGCTTTGAAAGAAAGCGGCTTGGGTAAAATCAAGTTTTGACATAGATCGGCAATTGGGCAGGTCTTCATAAAAATTAGTGCCTTAAGCAAGGCTTTGTATATAATATCGGGCTTTTGAGTTTAGGGGTTAGCAATAACGGTGTATTTTTGCCGGTGCTGCCCGCTGAAGTAGTGTTGGATATCTAAAAAATAGGCGCAATGCCGCCAACACCTGAGAGAATTTGAACTGACAAACCTTACGGATTAGCCAATGTACAAGACAGTTAAGCAAGTATTCATGGTCGCAGTTTGTTTAATCGGCGCGCAAACAGCTCTGGCCGAAGGCAACGCTGAAGCAGGTAAAGCAAAAACTCTCGTGTGTGCTGCCTGTCATGGTGTCGATGGTAATTCGCCAGCACCAAACTTTCCTAAACTAGCTGGTTTGGGTGATAAATATTTGTACAAGCAATTAACTGATATTAAAGAAGGTCGTCGTCAAGTCCTTGAGATGACTGGCCTACTTACTAATATGAGCGATCAAGACCTAAAAGACATCGCAGCTTATTTCGACAGCCAAACCATGCAGTTGAGCGGTGCTAAACCGGTTGAAGTACTTACCAATGCCGGTGTTAAGGTTGATGGCCTAGAGCTTGGTCGCGAAATTTTCCGCGCCGGTAATAAAGAGACCGGTGTTGCAGCGTGTATGGGTTGCCATTCTCCAACCGCGCAAGGTAATTCACCAGCAGGCTTTCCACGTTTGAGTGGCCAGCACGCACAGTATGTTGAAAAACAGCTACGTGCCTTCCGCGCTGGTGAGCGAACCAATGATGGCGAGCAAGCAATTATGCGCAAAGTTGCTGCTAACCTAAGTGATGCGGAGTTAGTGGGATTAGCAAACTTCATTGCTGGCCTTAACTGATCTAGCATCAATAGAAAAGCGGCTTAGGCCGCTTTTTTTATGTCTGAAACTTATACCTGAAAGGTATGCCGAAATATTCGTTCTAAATAGGGTTCAGCTTTTTGGATGTTTGTACAGTTTTTACAGGTCGCTAGAAACTAATAACCAATACCGTGATCCTAAACCTCATAAGAAAATACACATATATTCTTGGAACTGATCTCTATATTTATGTCTAAGGGCCAAGAAAATTTTTACTGGAGAACAAGATAATGCGATGGATAGGAATCACTTTGAGCACTTTCATGATGCTATTAGCGATGGCTTTTGGCGTTCAGGCTCAAGAAGAATACCAAGAAGGTGTTCATTATCAGGTGATCAAGCAACCGGTTCAAACTCAAGATCCCAACAAAATAGAAGTGACGGAAGTGTTCTGGTATGGCTGCGGCCACTGCTTTGCGTTTGAGCCTATGGTCCAGCAATGGGAAAAAACACTGCCTGAAGACGTATTGTTCGTACAGTCTCCAGCTATCTGGAATGCACCTATGGAAGTTCATGCCCGTGCTTTCTATGTTTCTAAAGCTTTAGGCATTCACGATCAGCTTCATCAACCGCTTTTCAATGCCCTTAATATAGATCGTAAACGACTTGCCAACGAGAAAACGCTTGGTGAATTTTTCGCCGACTTTGGCGTAGATGCAGAAACCTTCAAGAAGACCTACAACTCTTTCGGTGTGGTTAGCCAAGTAAATCAGGCCAATTCACGTGCACGTAGCTACGGTATTCAAGGCACTCCAGAAATCATTGTTGATGGTAAGTATCGAGTAGCTTCAGGTTTGGCTGGCGGTCAAGAAGGTATGTTAAAGGTTGCCAAGTTCTTGGTTGATAAAATCAGAGCTGAAAAGCAAAGTTAAAATATACGCAGCTAACAGAATTTACGTTGTTAAGCCCGGTTTATAACCGGGCTTTTTTTTTACCCTCAATTTGTCAAATCAACATAGTCCAGTGCCATCTATACTGAATTGTAATTTCAAGTTAGGAGGTATGATGAGCACCAACTGGCGTGACAAATATCTATCGGCGTTAGATGAGCAAGAAACACAACAGCGACGATACCAAAATCAGATCAACAAGCTTCAAGAAAACATTTCTGTACTTGCTCGCGCCTGTGAGACCGTTGATCCTGATCTTGATGAGATTTTTAAAAAAATCATCAGCCGAAGTTCGGGCCCGATTAAAGCCGACAGCCTAGCAACGGTTGCACAAAAGGTGATCAGTCGGCGTGCGACTCGCGAATCGGTAACCAAAGAGGCGTTCGATAACCTTGTCTCGTCATTAATATCGCTGAATCCAGAGTCATCTACAAAACAAAAGATTCAGAAGTTTGGTAAGCAACTGAACCAAAGAGCAAAAAATATTCACGCTTACCCCCAATTACTGCGCGAGATATCGGAACTTCATTCGAACACACTTAGCGATATCATTGAATCGCGGCCAACCTGGTGGCAAAAAATTCTAGGCACAAAAGCAAAAATAAAGGAAGAAGTTGCACCTCAGAATAACAACCAAGAAAAACCAACTGAAGCTCCTCTCGATAAAAAATCACCCAACGAAACACCAAAAGAATCAGAGTCGGAAATAATTGAAGGTGAATTTAGTGTAATAGAAGAACCTAAAATAAATCCGCAGCATGATGAGATAGTTGATACGGATGAAGAGATCAGTGATCTTAAGCGAAAAGAAACAGACGATTTTGTAGAGGAAAAATATCGTAAGATCGAAAAAAAAATTGAAGATAATAATTCTCCTGCTTCAAAAGAATTTACCAGTATTGAGCAAAAGGTTGTAAAAATCCTCGATGAGATGATAACCAGTGTTGAAATTGAAGATTGTGTGCGCGAAAAATTCATTGCAACCAAACAACGTTTAGATCATGGGTTGAATTGGTTTGAAGTAGTGGTAGTTTTGGAAGATGTTCGAGATTTGTTTTTACAAGCATTAGCTACGACGAATAAAGAATTCGAAGAATATCTAAATTGGGTTGACGTAGAATTAAAAAAATTAGCGGATTTATACAGTCAAAAAAATAAGATAAAAGCTGAGCAGATAAAAGATTTGCAACATTGCAAAAATAATTTAAACGACGGTTTAAACAAGTTAAAAAGTGACATTAATGAAATTGATACGTTAGAGTTGTTAAAAAACTCAGTGAATGAAGGGTTGGATGAGCTTGCGCAGCAATTTAATACCTTCGACGTCTTTGTTGAAAGCCAAGTGGACGAAAATTATGAAGGAGAGCTCTTAAAACAATTAGAGTTGCTGGCAGAAGAGAATAATAAGATAAAGCAAGAGTTGGAGTTGCATAAATACAGGTCATTACACGATCCATTGACAGGCTTGCCCAATCGTGAAAGTTATAATCAAAAAATATATTTAGAATACGAGCGATGGAAATCTACCAAACAGCCATTAATGATATGTGTGTGCGATATCGATCATTTTAAAAAATTTAACGATTCGTACGGCCATCAAACTGGTGATCGTGTTTTAAAAGTTGTTGCGACAATCTTGAAAAAAGCATTAGGAAGTTTGGGGTTAGTTTGTAGATATGGAGGTGAAGAGTTCGTATTAATTATGGTTAATATCGAAATATCTTTGGCAGAAAAAGCAATTGATAATGCAAGGCAAAAAATTGCCACTACCGCTTTCAGATTTAAAAAAGAACCCATAACCGTTACCGCATCATTCGGGATTTGTGCCTTTAAAGGTGAAAGTACAATAGCTGAAGTATTCGAAAACGCAGACAAAGCGCTGTATAAAGCAAAAGATGCTGGGAGAAATTGTGTGATAACACACTCTGAACTAGTAGAAAGGTAAAAACCAGAGAGGAGTAAAACACAGTGAATCTATTGCTTATATTGGGAATATTGTTTATTGCGTTGTTTATTTTAATTCCTGTACTTGAACGTTACGGGAAAAGCTACAGCCCAGAGGAAGTTTCCAAAATTTCCCGTTGGGCCATGCCCTTAGTTGCGCTGCTTATAATTGTTCAAATATTGCTCTATTTTTTTTGGTAAAAATAATTCTAAAAAAGAGTTGTCAGTTAAAAATATATTCCGTATAGTTCGCGCCCTCTTGCCAAGGGGTACAGAGAAAGCCTGGTGTAGAAGGGTTTTCAAAGGCTCCTTGAAGAAAAGATTCATCTATAAAGATTGAGTTTTTTCAAGCAAGGTTCTGGCAGATTTTGATGTGATTTTTTAGTAAGAAAGAGCATCGAAAAAGAACTTAAAAAAGTGCTTGCCAAGAACAAAAGGTTGCGTATAATGCGCGCCCTCTTGTCCAGGAAGAAAAAGAAAGCCGTTTATTAAAAGGGTTTTCAAAGCTTCCTAAATAGAAGGTTTTAGTTCTAAAAATTAAGCTTTCTAACGACAAGGTTCTGGTAAATTTCGAAGTGATTTTTAAGATAAAAAGAGCGACGAAAAAAACTTGAAAAAAGTACTTGCCAAGAACGAGAAGCTGCGTATAATGCGCATCCCACGTTGAGGGGAGGTTAACAAAGAGTTAGCCCAAGATAGACTCAACGATACGACAAGCCGAGCGCTTTGTCAGTACTTTAACAAAGAATCAAGCAATGCGTGTGGGTGCTTGCGGAGAGAAATCGATCCAAAGATTTATCAACGCAAGATACTCGACAATTCATACGTCAAGTTAATTTTAAGCGTTGAGCCAAGTTTAGAAGCATCGAGTTGGATCTAGTATCTGATGAGAATGTTTCAAAAAGATTTAAACTGAAGAGTTTGATCATGGCTCAGATTGAACGCTGGCGGCAGGCCTAAC
>CALMJT010000017.1 GCA_937864365.1 uncultured Alteromonadales bacterium
ATTTGATATAGAGTATCGAGAACATAGACCTAAAAAAGATATTAGTTCTTATCTAAATGGTGAGTCTCCAATTCCTATAGCGGAACTCTGTGTAAAGCCCAAGGATTGGGAATACGAGCAAGAATATCGAATCGTTCGAAATCTATCAGATTGTAAAAATGTTGGTGAGTTTAACGGATTTCCAGTTTATGTAATGGATGTCCCCATGGATGCAATCAAATCAATTACACTTGGCGAAAGAATGCCTGTAGAGCATCAAAGAAAGATCTGGGATAAAATCAAGAATACAAAAATTGCACTAAATCTCGCTGCTATCGCAAATTGGGGGTACGAGTTTAGAAAAGAACCAATTAAGTATAATATTCCCTCTTCTGAAATGAACCCTTGGATAAGTCCCCGAACGGCCCATATATTTTGTGAACTCGAAAATGAGTTAGGTGAAATGGCTCGATGGATGATAAAAAATCATAAGCTAAGTGATGTTGCTAACAACACTCTGTAAAGTGTTAACAAGCGCAAGCAGTCGGAAATTTATTCGCTGGCGCTCCTAAATTTCCGCTGTTGCGGGCATTAAAAATCAAAACACTAAGGAGAGTCAGTAATGAAAACTATCGAAAAATTGCTGATATCGAAAGGCCAGCTAGATCGTATTTATGTCGGCAATTTAAAGCTATATCTTTGGCGATCTCTTCATAAAAGCGCGAAAAGTAAAAACCCATTTTATCCAGACTTTGAAGAGCGGGAAATAAGAGCTGGTGTGTTACGAGCTCCAGACATTGAGGTTGTCAAGTTGGCAAGTGGCACAGAAATGGTGAAATCCGTCCTAGGCCAGGGAACATCATTGTTTGACCGCCCCGGTGCATTCGGAGAAAACAACTGGACATACTTCGAAATACCAGAAGGTACGGAAATACCAAGTGGCCTGATTATCACAAAGGATAACTATAATAAAAGATTTAATGCTACTCACTACTCCATCAGCCCCAATTATGACATGCCTAAATTCCAGTTTATCCAGCTTTTGGATACACTTGCGCGGAATGCTGAGTCTCAGAAAAGGAAGTTAAGCAATGGCTGAATTAGAATTATCAACGATTTTGGTTAGTATACAATCTGTTCAAAAACAAATTGAGTACTTTGAAGGGCTACTTGCATCAGAAACAGTTAAGGATAAGGGCGAAATTCAAGAGCTACTACTGTCTTATGATCAAGCAGCTGAAAATCTCAAAGAAGTTTATATGTCTAAGCGTTCTTCTGGGAGTAATTACCCTGAGTATGAATCTTTGATTAAAAAAAATTTGTAACAAGCAAAGCCAGGCAACGCTGAAAAGCGCGTATCTGATTTGAACGTTAGGTGAAAGCTCTCGTGTTTCTGAAAAGCAAATGACCCCTAAGAAGTTCTTGGTTGTATTTTCAGACACGATCCAATATCAAGTTTACGATGAATGTGCTCATACAAAAGATTTCCACGCAGATCGAGAAAATGGTGTAGTAGGTGAATATCACAGTTCCAGTCTTATAGAATATTTAAAATCAGAGACATTAATTTATGATACAACTCCCGGGGAGCTGAGGCATTTTTCCGTTATGACCGGCAATGAATTTATCCATGTCATAACTAGAACAGAACCGGCAATATTAAATGTCACCTAACAAAAAATTAGGTCGCCCGCAGGCGAGATGGGACACAAACACACAGATGGCCTCGCCATTATCGGCTGCCCGTTTCTGCCTCATATTTAGACGTTAGGTTTTCTTATGCCCCTTATGCATCCTACCAAAGCACTAAATATAAATCACACCTGAGGGACTTTTAATGAATTTTGAGTGGGATGAAGATAAAAGAGAGTCGAATATTAAAAAGCATGGAATCGACTTTGTTTCGGTAATCTCAGTTTTCGATGATCCAAATGCAATTGAAGCTTATGACTATCTCCATTCGACCAATGAAAATAGGTATCAAATCATCGGACAAGCTCGTCCGGGCATTGTTTTCGTTGTATATACAGAGAGAGATGAAGGCGATACTATTAGGTTAATTTCAGCTCGTAGAGCGGAACGAAGTGAAATTGCAAAATATCGTTCGTACAAGAGAGGGCTTTAAATATGGCTATAAAAAAATATACAAAAGAAGAACTTGAAAAAATGCAGGATAAGACCGATTACGAACGATTAAAGAATATGACTGAAAAAGAAGTTCGAGAAAATGCAAAGTCAGATCCTGACGCACCTTTACAGTCTGAATCAGATTTAGAGAAATTTAAGCCTGCGAAAAAAAGAGGGAATAAAAATGAAAAAGACTAAGATAACGAAAGACGACATAACTAGAAACAAAATTAAAGATAAAACCAACTGGATTGATGTTATTAATAAATCACAAGACGTAGCGGATCATGATGCATATTCTGACAAAGAGAATCCTGTGTTTAAAGGTAAAAAATTTAGTCGTATTAATCGCGACAAGGTCGTTCAGAAATAAACTTTTTGTTAGTTAATCGGCCACGTCTATCATAAGCGTTATACCGTTTACGGCGTTTCTTAGATGATTGTCTGAGGTGTTGCCATAAGGTACCTCCGTTACGTTTATCTTCCCAAATGCATTGATAAATATTTTCTTAGTTGATTGCGCATCTCAGTAATTTAAACCATCGAATATATCCAGAAATCTGTTCAGGTGACCACTTTTTAGCGAGCAATTCTTTTACGCATTGAAAATCGTCTTGAGTGACGCGTTTGTTTCTTCGAGATCGACGCCTTCAAGCGCGCGTACGTCTTTCAGCCTTACTAGGCCGATAAACTATCGGTCACATAACAACAGTTGCGCTTTAATTCTCGATATAGAGTTGAGAAATGATGTCTTATAAGTGTTGCAATCTTGCGAATCGATAAGCCTTGCAACTTTAATGTTGAAAACGTTACTCTTTCTTCATAGGTAAGCTGGTTATACATACTGAACCATCTTCTCGGCGAGAGAGGAAAAGCGTGTGTTCCAGCTTGCTTTCTTTAATACAAAAAGTGTCGCGGTTAGTTTGTGAATTCGCAAAACATAATAATTTTAGCCAGCCTCGCTCCTATGGTACTGGATCTCTGTTACGGCACTTCGTACCTACACTACAACCGTTACTAAAAGCGTTAATTTTAAGTATGGATATGATCACTAAATCATTTCAAAATAATTTTCAAAACCAATTCAAGGCTTCGCGTCAGATCTTCCACAAAACGACTGGCGCTAAGTTGTTTTATGGCTTTTTTATAGGCTTACCCCTGATTTTTATAATTTTAAAAGTCTATGCAGGTGAAGGCTTTACTCAATTAGAGTTCGGTTTTATACCAACTTGGCTGCTGCTATTCTTGCTGTTCGGCTACCCATTGGTATTCACGCCGGTAATACAATATTTTCAGCTTCGAAAAGCATTCAATTCAAATCCTAGCGCACAGGAGAAGCAACATTACGAAATATCAGAAAAGGGAGTTAAGATCTTCGGTGAGGGGTTCAGCGTAGAACTTGGTTGGGAGAATATTCCAAGAATTGAATTATCTAAAGATTTTGTACTTTTGTTTATCTCAAAAAATTGTGCCTATTACCTGCCCAAGCAATTTATCTCAAGTGATGAATATAAGCAGTTGTTAGCGTGGAAAAAGTTAACAAATGGGTCAAACTGATGCTGCCAACGGGTTAAATACAGTAATACACTGCCGAGCGGATATAGGTAGAACTGGTGTCGTAGCAGCAGGTGTATTACTGCATTGCGGTTTTGAGCCACAAGAATCCATCGAACATATATCTAAATGCAGGGGCGCCGCGGTACCTGACACTCAAGAACAAATAGACTGTGTGGTAAAAAGTTGTGCGGTACTGTCAAACACCTAACAAAACCAAGCAAAATCGAGTTCTACGAGCGCCCGACTCGCAACAAATCGTTAGCCGTTGTCGGCAACATTAAGCGTAAAAGGAATTCAATGTGAAATTAGAAACCCAAGTAACCGGCAATATTGGAATGTACTACGCTTGTTACAAACTTTCTTGTATGGGCTGGAATGTTATGCCAACAGCTCGGAATGCAAGGGGCATTGATATAATCGCTTACAACAAAGAAGGCACAGATTTTATCGGTGTTCAAGTCAAGGCACTTTCAAAGCGCAATCCTGTACCTCTTGGAAATTCCCTTGATAAAATCATGGGTGATTTCTGGCTCATCGTAAACAATGTTTCAAAAGAACCCGATGTATTCGTGCTGCTTCCAGAAGAGGTAAAGTCCTTAGCTCATCGTGGAGAAAAAGATGGTCGCGTATCTTACTGGCTGCAACCGACATCATACGATCTGCCGCAATTCAAAGAAGCTTGGCAGCGTATTGGATTTGGTCATGAAAGCTCCTGAATTCAAGCTCGAACTGCGAAAAAATAATTAGTGTTTATTATATATTTGCTCTGGCGTTTTATACTGCAAATATCGTTGGATTATTGATTAAGTTGCTTCCAATGTAATTACATTGGTGTTGTGTTACAGATTTCATGCTTTGATTTTTGGGTAAATATTACCGAATTAAATGGCAGCGTTTATCTAGTGCAGCAAGTATTGCACTTGGCAAGCTTTCAAAAATTTAACATGCACATGTTGTTCAGTTGGTTTTTTCTGCACACCAAATCATTCCTTAATACGCTTATAAGCTATAAAAGTTGAGTCATGGATGGTGTTGGACTAGGTGGTGTAATTTTTCTATGGATATCGTTTCTATGGCCCATATTTGTGTCGGCAGCAGTAATCCGATTTACAAGCGTCACTGTTCGATCAGCTAAGTATTGGCTTGTAAGTATTGTAGGTGGTTATTTATCTGTTTGGTTATTGGGCCTAGTAACAAGCTATTTTGCAGCAAAGCTATTTCAAAATAGCTTGTTTCTGCAACCATTTTATGAAGTAACTCTAGTAGCACTTTTTTTAGCAGCCCCTGTAATAGTGGCATTTTACGCATCTAGGAAATTCAACTAACAGCACATGTTGTTAGATTGATATAGTACTTCATCCCCAAGCAACTACCAAAATAGATAAGGCAAGCCAATATTGGTCACGTTATAGGTTGAACTTTCTCAACAGAGCTTATCCCTTACTTAACAGCTGTTACATGTCAATTAGCTGGCATCATGAGCGAAAGGTTGTAGTGTTTAATATTGAGGTCCGAAATATCAAAAATAATTCCGAATGTATGGAATTGGATACGTCTTAGCAGACCTAGCTAGAAGGTGCCTCAAACTAATACGAGCAATTGGCAGAATAAAAATAAGCGTGTCCGTTTTATCGGAGCTAGAACAGCCAATTACGTTAAGTCGGTTTCTGTAGTTGAGGCTTTAGACCACATTCATTTAGTATGGTCGTCGTAATGTCCACCAATAGCAAAGATATAAATAGCGTTGTCGTCGTATTTATAAATCAGGCGATCTTTCTGTGATATTCGTCTGGACCAAAATCCAGTGAGGTTATGTCGAAGCTGCTCGGGTTTTCCCATGCCAACACCCGGATCATCTCTGAGCATTTCTTTTAGAAGCTTACACAAGGATTTGTGTAGCTTTTTGTCTTTGTCGCGAAGCTCTTCATAGATTTCCCAAGTTTTACCCTCAAATACCAGTGATCTCATTCATTTCCTCTTTGGTAGGGGTATAACCGGCCTTATTATTATGTGTTGCTAATGATTCAGCTATCTGCTTCATTAGGCTACTATTTTGCAAAACGTATAGGGTTTCTTGCTCTCTTTCCCAGTCGTCAGCGCTCATTACCACAAATGCTTCACCTGCCCGCCGAGTTACTTTAAGCGGCGTATGATTGGTAACTACTTGTTCTACAAAAGATTTTAATTTGTCTCTAAACTGGTTTACTGTAACTGTATCCATATTCTCCACCAAATGTACGGCAATTCCGTACAATTCTAGTTTGTATGCCCTATCAAGGCAATATACCTGAGGCTAAAAGCACCTTTCAATTTGCGTTTTACTTCGCTTTTAACGCAAATCGCAAATCTTTTTCGGCTTGAATAATCGCAGCCTAATATGTCTTTCTTTGTATATTTCTGTTGAATTTTACCACTGCGCTGTCTTTAAAATTGGTTGTTCTTGGTGGGTGAAGCTTCTGTGAACTAAAGCATTAAGTGGCTTTCTTAATAACCAATATATTGTCTTTTCCTTTGAAAAATTAATTCCGTTAATTCTTCATAGTAAGCGTTAAACTGTGATAAATTTTTAATTTATTGACTCGTATTTAAAGCGGTAAATTCAACAATGGAATGAAGATTGTTTGTATTTAAAATGTATAGAAAACTCTGATTAACCTAGAGTTTCCAGCGATACGAATGAAGTCAGCTAATGAGTGGACTGGAAGATGCTCACGAGCATTTGGTAGATCTCATCAGAGAAATGCAAGAGAGTGGCGAAATTGATGTTGAGTCATATGCTGTGTGTGTTGCGCATGTTTACGCGCATTTAAATCGCGCCTGGAACTCGCGTGAATTTAAAGGTGAGCTAAGTAAAAAACAATGGGAGGAGTTTCGCTCTTACCCAAAAGATTTAGAGCCCATCGCATAATGGAATATAACAACTTTAAGCATACTCGCCTTCCGCTAAACCTTCATTCTCCGTGGGTTAGCTAGTTATACATACTGGACCATCTTCTTGGCGAGAGAGGAAAAGTGTGTGTTCCAGCTTACCTTCTTTATGGTAAAAAGTATCGCGCTGGTTTATGAATTCACGCGGTTTATCCTAAGTTGCGAACGTTAACTGTCGTTGACACACGGCCTTTTGGGAAAAAGTTCATGAAAATTACTTTAGTCACAGGTGGCGGTAAAGGAATAGGCTTAGCGACAGTTAAGCGATTTGTTGCCCATGGATACATTGTTGTCGCCTGTGGAAGGCATTTTTCTGCTTGGACTGATGCATTAAACCAATACCCAAATTTAAAAGAAGTTGATTTTAAAGAGTGCGACATTTCATCTAAAAATAGCGTTATGGAGCTTTTTGAATATATCGCTAAACGCTATGGTTGCATTGATATCGCTATTAATAACGCTTCACCCAAAATAGCATCAGACGGTGAGTTCATGAACTGCGATCAAGATGCCCTCATAGAAACAATAAATGCAGATTTTTTAGGCCCGGTATTATGTATTCAGCAAGAATTAAAGCTCATGGGCACAGGTGGATGTATAGTTAACCTCAATAAATGGAATTCGTCCTACCCCAAACGCAGCAATGTATGGCGCATCTAAACATGGTATTGACAGTTTAACTCGCTCGCTGGCATTAGAAGCAATTTCTAAAGGTATCAGAATTAATTCAGTAGCACCGGGAACGACTTGGACGGAAAGGTGGGAAGAACGGGCAAGTGGCAATCCTAAATTGCGTAATGAAATAGAGACTTTAGTCCCTTCGCGTCGATTTGCTAAACCCGACGAAATAGCCGGAGCAATCGAATGGTTATGTTCGTCAGCAGCAGACTATGTAGTGGGACATACTTTGGTAATTGATGGTGGGCTATCTTTAAAATAAGCCCATAAATCCTGCTTGAGGCTTGTTCATGCCCAAATGCGAATCCTACAATTATAGGAATCGCTGATTATCTCATCCATGATTTAATCAGAGGGAAGTGTTTGAGAATAAACTCTTTGTATGTGTTGTATGTGGTAAAAAAATTCTGAATATACCTCACGAATCAGGGAAACCACATTTTTATTTTGATCTATCTAGTATATTACTCACCACCAGGTGGCTTACTCTTTAGCGGGATGTTATGAGCGTAGGCAGTATGAGAAAAATATTAGTGTCAATATGCGCAATTGTATCCGGTTTTCTTGCTTAGTATTTTGCGTTTTTCATCTTTTACGAGTCTTGGGTTCCGTATTACTACGAAGAATATTTATCACATATCTTTGTCGGTGTTAGTCTTTTTATAGTTCTTTTTCCTTTATTTCTAGCCCAATTAAATCTCTATAATAAAACTAAAATTGGCTATTATCGCACCTACACGTGCTTTGGACTGTTTATTCTACTGCTCTTCATAGCCATTACTGTTTATATGCTAAGTACGGGGTATTGGCTTGATAACGGTTCTGGAATATACAAAGTTGGCACCGCTTAAAATCAACTATAACCATCACTAATCGGAGCATTTAGCCTCGTGATTAATTGACACCAGCGCTCCACAGTAATGATTTTTTAGGTTTAATTTTTTGCTATAAGTCCATGGTGAAAACCTTTAAAATACTCATCTAAGTAAAAAGCCCTGAGCATTAGTATAGCTTTCCTAAAAGTACCTCTACACTTTGAATCTTAGTCATATTTTAATCTTTCCACCAAAATCTTTTTAAAGGTTAATATTAACTGAAGACCATGATTATAGAAAAATAAGATTATGATTTTTGGAAAACCACAGGCCGAGTACATCAAAAATCAATCAATATATCTGAGAGACTAATAGACATTAAAAAATAGTTTTTTACTTGCGAGCCACCAGATTTAGGAGTTATACGTAAAACGAACCATGAGCAACTTACCGAGCAAAATATATTTAATTGATGCCAATGAGGATTTAATTTCTGCGTGGCAAGAATCTTTTAGCGAGTGGGAATCTATAGAGGTATTTCATGGCGACTTTTTTAGCATTCCCGCAGACGCAATGGTCAGTCCCGCAAATAGCTTTGGGTATATGGATGGCGGTTTGGATCTTGCGATACGTTATGAATTAGGAGATATCGTTGAAGAACGAGCACAGGGAGCTATTTTAAACAATCACCATGGTGAGCTTCCTGTGGGTGTTGCAGAAATTATAGAGACAGATAATAAAAAATGGCCTTTTTTAATTTGTGCACCAACTATGCGAATTCCTACAAATATTTCTGAAACCTTAAGTGCGTATTTAGCATTTCGAGCTATTCTTTTGGAAATCGTCAAATTTAATAAGCTGAATGGCCCACGTATAAACTCTATTGTTTGCCCTGGTCTTGGCACTGGCATAGGAAGAATGCCCCCTAAACGATGCGCGGAGCAGATGAGAATGGCGTATTTTCACGTATCAAATCCGGCTAAGATACCAGGGGCTAATGAAGCTCGTAGCACTGAAATAAAACTTAGAAACGCTTAACAACTTGCGTAAAGGAAGCTCTGATTAATCCAGAGTTTCCTTTCATAAAACTATTTAGGCGATACCTGAATTAACTTACCTTCTTGTTCATCAGTTAGTACATAAATCAATCCGTCTGGGCCAACGCCGACGTCACGAACTCGCTCATTTACATCTTTTAAATACTCGAATTGTTCGCCCGGAGTATTGCCATTCATTGTTACGCGATGTAGGTGTCGGAACTTGAGAGAGCCAACCAGAAGGTCACCATTCCACTCTGGAAATTTATCGCCGCTATAAAATGTCATGCCGCTGGGCGCAATGGATGGCACCCAATAAATAATAGGTTGCTCCATGCCTTCTTGATGGGTTTTATCTGAAATGGTGGCGCCGCTGTAATCAATTCCGTAGGTAATAACAGGCCAACCGTAGTTTTTGCCCGATTCTATCAAGTTAACTTCGTCACCACCGCGAGGACCATGCTCCATTGCCCAAATATCGTGGGTTTCTGGATGAATTGTTATGCCTTGAACGTTACGATGCCCATAGCTAAAAATTTCTGGCGCGGCGCCGTTTTTAAACGGGTTATCGTTAGGAACGGAACCATCTCGGTTGATACGAACAATTTTACCTAGGTGATTATCGGTGTTTTGCGCTTGGTTCAAAAACTTATATCGATCACCCAAGGTAATTAATAATTTTTGGTCTTGATCAAAAGCTAGACGGCAGCCAAAGTGATAGCCGTTATCTACCAAGGGGTTGGCAGTAAAAATAGTGGTCACTTCGGAAACCGCATTTTCTGTTAACTTAGCTCGCGCGACACTGCTGCTTGAGCCAGCGTCACCCGCTTTGGAATAACAAAAATAGATGGTTTGATTGTCGCTGAAATGAGGATCGATGGTGATACCAAGCATCCCACCTTGGTTGTCGTTTACGACTTCTGGGACGTTTTTAAGGGGCTCACTCAGGCCGTCTTTGAGTGAATAGCGACGGATGTAACCCTTATCTCGCTCGGTGATCAGCATATCGCCATTGGGTAGAAACGCCATTGACCATGGATGCTGTAATTTATCGGTTAAAGTCTTGGCAGTAACCTCTGATTGGGCTTGACTAAGAGAAGAGACTGTTGCTACCGCAATACCCACAGCGATTTTGAATTTGTTAACTTTCACACCAACGTTCAGCATAATTCCCTCTCAGTTCGACAAATTAACGGGCTTTGACATTAGCCTAAGACTTTAGTTCGGATAAACGTTTGATTTGAGAGTCCGCATCACGGATTCTTGTAGATTGATGACTAAAGGAAATGGCTAGATTTATTATTGGTCAAAGACGGTCAAACGGAGTTTTTATTGCGATTAAATGTTAAGAAAAAGATATATGAATTGATTAGATTTAATTGACGATCAAACTTATTTCTCTTACAAGAAGCCACATAATCTGCACACCATGTAATTGAAATATCTCTAAATTTAATCGACTAAATAATCCATCAATGCATAAAGAATTCATCAATAAATAGTTATGCGCATTTATTTAAAGACTTAAAACAATTCCTCCAATAAATGCGCTGTTAGATTTATAAAGATAAATAATTTAAAAGCAAAGATTTGATTAAATTATTTCTAATAGTTTTAAAGTTGGCCCATTAAATAAGCATGTGTCGGTATAGGTCAACGCAACTTCTAAATTGGCAACTTTGGCCGTCAATGCCGCCGAATAAACCTTATCAGCAAAAGTCGAAGATTGCAGCTCTACGCGCACTTCTGATTTTCTATCACACGTAGTATCTGGAATATTTGGCGATACTTTTAAATAGATGGTACCTGAAGATTCACTTACACCCACAGACTCAATGGTATAACGACCGCTACCCGCACTCGATGTAACACTAAAGAGTGAAATAAATAAACCAATTAATGTGAGAAAAACAATTTTCATAACTAAATTCCTAAAATTAAAAACGCATTAAATCTACGTTTTCAAATTCTGAAAATCAATATGCAATTGTACGAAAAGTCAGGTTGATTCGAGCTGGATGAATGGTCTTAGTAGGGGGCAATCTGTGCAGCCAATGAGATTGAGTTTCGCCTTTCATAACCAATAAGCTGCCGTGTTCTAAAACGTGAGAAATAGTTTCTTGTGTTACTTTATGTTTAAAAGAAAATTTTCTTTCTGCACCAAACGTTAATGAAGCAATAGCGCCATTTTTTTGCAGGTCTTTTTCTGCATCACTGTGCCAAGCCATTCCTTCACTGCCATCGTGATACAAATTTGCCAGACAAGAATTATAGGTCTCTTGTGTCTGCTCTTCGGCGAATTTTTTTAGCTCCAATAAAATAGGAGTCCATTCAAGAGCTTGGCGAGTAATTTTTGAATAGGTATAGCGAAACGGACGATCACCGTACCAAGCAATTTTTCGTTTGGTCGTTAGGTGTTTACCATAAATAATCGCAGTGTCATTTACCCAATGTGTTGTATTCAATAAAGTCTGAAAATATTGATCTGCTTGACCACGAGACAAAACTACGCCGTAGTAATTAGCTTCACCGTCTTTCGGTAATAAATTTATTGGGTATTGATCTAGAGAATCAAATAAATCCATAACAGTAAAATTAAACGTTAAGAGTGTTCAATTACTTAATGACAGATTTATATAGGAAGATTTATAAGCTGTGAATTTTTTTGTGAAATGAAGACAACTTAAGAAATGGCGCACTCGGAAGGATTCGAACCTTCGACCGCTCGGTTCGTAGCCGAGTACTCTATCCAGCTGAGCTACGAGTGCGTTTCGTTGTCTTCCCTGTGGAAGAGGCGCGTATATTAATGACGATTTTCGGCTCCGTCAACACTATTTTTGAAATTTATTTATTATTTTTTCGAGTTAATTCAATTGAATACTTACACTAATTTATTTTTAAACAATTCGATTAAACGATGAACCGAAAAATCAACTCCATCTATTAGGGAAAGCTCCAAGATTAACCAAAGACGCCAGGAATCATGCAACACGATTATCGAACCGTTCAGACTCGGCCTAATTCTCTGTAAATATATTGGTAAATGCCGGTACAGTTTTCCTACATTCGAGGTGCCAAACTCCAAACCAGTGGACGTTACGAGCTAGCTTCATGGCCCGTTTTGTAGACCAGTTTCTATATGGCCACTGTTACAGCACCCACTCACTCATACTCAAGCTCGTCGGTGAAAGCCAAAATACTTCTTCATAGAGTCATAGCAGTTCGCTACCGGCAGATACGATAATGAATATTTTCTGAAATAAAGAAATCCACAGCAAATAGAATATTTCTGTGTATTAGTGACTTAGAGGGAATGGTAAAACTATAGATGAAAGAAAATGGAGATGAGAGAAAATGGCGGAGAGGGAGGGATTCGAACCCTCGATACCGGGTTAGGGTATACTCCCTTAGCAGGGGAGCGCCTTCGGCCACTCGGCCACCTCTCCAAAATGTCGCGGCATAATACCACAAACTTTGAAATTTCAAAGACTTAACTGCAATTTAATTACTCTTTTATGTGAGTGAATTAAATTTTGAAGAAACTACGAACAAATTAACGCAGTTTTGATCGCTTCGTAATAGAAGTGATCAAAACGAAAACTCTAACCTACTGATCGCTGTGTGAGACTTCCTATCAATATAGGGCGAAAAGCATTTAGGAGAATAGTAATTCGAAATTAGGTGAATCCTATTTTTCTTGCTCTTGCTCTTTTTCGCGCTGAATACGCTGGTAAATTTCTTCGCGGTGAACAGCAATTTCTTTTGGTGCGTTAACACCAATTCGAACTTGGTTACCTTTAACACCCAAAACCGTTACTGTAACTTCATCACCAACCATTAGGGTTTCGCCAATACGGCGAGTCAAGATCAACATGGGTAATTCTCCTTTATTCTCCCTGCTTTATTTATAGAAGCTTTTTCTGCACACCAATCGGATATCCATAGATTTCTTTTTGACTCGAAAGTCAGTAGCTGCAGAGTTCCTATAATCGGCCACGAATATATGATCGCGAATTAAGCAAGATTAAGCAGTTTTTAGGTTAATTTCCTCTTTACGTGCCCGGTTTTACAAAATCTTACGGTAATGGACTGGAAATTAACATTCTCACACAGTTTTTGTTAGCTCTGAAAGGAAAAACTCTATTTATGAGTTATTCTTCAGAAATTTTGTCATCATCCAAACCAAACGCCGTGTGTAATGCACGAACAGCTAGCTCTAAATAACGTTCTTCTATAATTACAGCGATTTTAATTTCAGACGTTGTAATCATCTGGATATTGATATTTTCTTTTGCAAGAGCGTTGAACATAGTTGAAGCAACACCAGCATGAGAACGCATACCCACACCAACAATCGATACTTTGGCAACTTTTGGGTCGGTTTTTATGGACTTAGCGCCCAATTCGATAGCAACACCTTCCAAAATCGAACGCGCTTTTTCAACATCGTTGTTGTGCACAGTAAACGTTAAGTCGGTAGTGCCGTCTGCAGAAACGTTTTGAACAATAACATCAACTTCAATATTAGCAGCGCCAATAGGGGCAAGAAGTTTAGCAGCAGCTCCGGGGGTATCAGGAACACCGACAACAGTTACTTTTGCTTCATCACGGTTAAATGCGATTCCAGAAACAACAACCTGCTCCATAGAGCCACTTTCCTCTTCTAATGTAATTAAAGTACCAGGACCATCTTTAAAACTGGATAAAACCCGCAGAGGAACCTGATATTTTCCTGCAAATTCAACCGACCGGATTTGAAGTACTTTTGAGCCCTGGCCGGCCATTTCTAACATTTCTTCGAATGTAATTTTATCGAGACGACGAGCTTCAGGCACAACACGAGGATCGGTTGTATAAACACCATCAACATCGGTATAAATCTGACACTCGTCGGCTTTTAATGCAGCAGCAAGAGCTACACCAGTGGTATCTGAGCCACCACGCCCCAAGGTTGTGATATTGCCATCTTCATCAACACCTTGGAAACCTGCAACGACTACAACCGTATCTTCGCTTAAGTCTGCTCGGATTTTATCGACATCGATGTGCTTAATACGAGCTTTCATGTGCGCGCTGTCGGTAAGAATTTGCACTTGCTGGCCCGTATACGAACGAGCTTTGATGCCACGCTTATGCAAAGCGATACACAACAACGCGATTGTGACCTGCTCACCGGTAGAAACCAAAACGTCCATCTCGCGAGGTGTTGGCGCGCTACTAATTTCTTGAGCAAGACCAATCAAACGATTTGTTTCGCCACTCATGGCAGAAACGGCAACCACAAGGTCGTGACCTTGGGCTTTAAAGCCAGCGATTTTATCAGCGACGGCTTCGATGCGTTCAACACTGCCAACCGAAGTACCACCGTATTTTTGAACAAACAAGCTCATGTATAGATCTCGATTACACTTTAACCATTTATAGAGGAAGACATTCCTCTGGTCGAAAAATCCGGCGCATTAAACAATAATATTACGCAAATGTTAACCTGCGGACGACAACCAGGTAGTCAAATGACCCGATTGTTATATCTTCTAATAGCTAAACGTTATTAGAACTAGACAAATATTTCTCGAATTAGTTGTCGAGCTGACTCGACAGCCATTCGTAAGCACCAGTAATGGCCGCTGGAATTGCAGA